>CAYYWB010000007.1:0-34916 GCA_964475285.1 uncultured Bifidobacteriaceae bacterium
TGATGCAGGCGTTTTGCTGCGAGGTGGCGCGGGCCTTGATGAAGTTGGGGATGGCGATCGCGGCCAGCAGCCCGATAATGGCCACCACGATCATAATCTCCACCAGCGTGAAGCCCGCCTTGCGTGAGTTTTTGTTTGCTTTCATTTTTTTTGGTTCCAATTTGCGGCGTGAACGACGCAACAGGCGGGTTATATAATCATTACAATCTCCGTTCACTCATTGCCTGTTACAACCGCAATTGACAGGCAGATTAGCATATCTGGTGCCAGAGTCCAGCAAGAAATGATAGATGCTTTAACGACACACGCGGTCCTGCTTTGGAAACCAGAAACAAAAAAGGCCCGAAGCACATGGCCTCGGGCCTTTATGTCAAGTTAGCAGACGATTACGGCAGTTTGTGAGGTGAACCGGCCAACGAACTCAACGAGCAGACGATTTGCGGTATGGCACCCACGGTGGACGTGGTGTATGAGCCGCCGGCCGGGCAACCCGGAACGCTGCTGGCGGAGTTCAGCTTGATGTAAGCCGAAACGACCGAAACGCCGGCAACGGAGGCGCCGTTTGACTGGCCGGTTTCCAGCGCCCATTCACTGATGGCACCGTCAATCTGACGCAGGTTGTTGATGCAGGCATTTTGCTGCGATGTTGCGCGGGCCTTGATGAAGTTAGGAATGGCAATGGCCGCCAACAGACCGATGATGGCCACCACAATCATAATCTCCACCAACGTGAAGCCCGCCTTGCGCGAGGTTTTGTTTGTTTTCATGTTTTTTGGTTTCATTCGGCGGCGTGAACGACACAACAGGCGGGTTTCAATAACTATTACATTTTTCGCTCACTGATTGCCTGTTGCAACCGCAACTGCGGAACAGACTAGCAGACTTGGTGCCAATGTCCAGCCAGAAATATCATTGTCTATTCCCGCCCATTTTTCCTGCGCCGACAAGCGCAAATTTGAAGCAAATGCCGCCTTTTGCCGTCTTTGCCGGATTTCAGCGCCGTCCGAAATGTCCAATTTTTGAACACCGTGTAACATTTCAGGACACGCTGGCAAACGGAACCAGTTCCACACACGATGATATGGCCGGGCGAAGGATTTGACCGGCAGGCGGTTTGAAATAGCTTTTATTTGATCCACTGCCCGGCCCGGAGCGTGGCTTCAATTTTTGCGGCCATCAGCTCGTTCGCCCTGTCGTTCGGATGCGCGTCCTCGGGCGAGGCCCAGAATCGTTTCGGGTCGCCGTCCGGGGGAAAGGCGTCAATCAAATCCACCACTTCCATCCCGTTCGTCGCGCCAATCTGCCGGATCAAATCGTCAATGTGCTTGAATTCATAATTGCCGGACAGGCTGTGCAATTCGGGAATCAGCAGGACTTTCACCGGAATGTTCCGTTCGCGGCAGGTTTGGGCGAGGTCGGCAAAGGCGGCTTGGCATTTCGGCCAACCGGGCTGGTTCGCGTCGTAAAGGCTTTCGTAATACTGCGAGTAATTCTTGTTCGCGCCGATGTTGCGGAGCAGCGCGCCGAAATTTGCCGTGAACCAGACGTAGCCGTAGGAATGAACCGCCAGCCAGGGTTCGCGCGGCTTGGGCGTCGGCTCGGCGTCGTTGATATACCAGCCGATGGTGACCAGATCGGGCTTCAGCGCCAGCCAGCGGTCCTTGAGCGACGCGACCTCCTGTGCGGTGTTGTAATTGCCGCAGCCCGTGTTTAGAACCTCGTAATTTTTCCAGCGCGGCGACGGCGGATTCGCGTTGAGCGCCTTTTCCAAGAGCTTCGGATACGTCTCCTCGAAATGCACGCCCCAGCCTTCGGTCGTGGAATCGCCGAGCGCGACGATGCGAAATGTCCCCGGCGGTTTGTTCGTGGAAATTTCCTGGTTGCGCATCCCGAGCGAATTGATTTTCACGTCCACGCCCATCAGGGATTCCGCGGAATTCGGCCGGTGATAAAACGCCATTCCCGGATCGGGCACGGGCGTTTTCAAATCCTTCGCGTATTTCCACATCTCCAGCCCGAAATGCATCGTCGGCCTGCCATAAACGACGCGCGCGAAAATCTCAATCGCCGCGAGGCAGAACAACACGGAAAGAATGGCCGGAATGATTTTGGCGAGCAGGCGCAGTCGGCGCTGGCGGTTCGGATTCATGTTAAAACTTTGTGACGGCGTGCGAAACTGCCAAAAATCCGTTGATTTACAAGTTTCATTTCAGCTAGGCTTGGAGCGTGTCGAAAATACTTGGCATTTCCGCCTACTACCATGACAGCGCGGCGGCGTTGATGGTGGACGGCCGGCTCGTGGCGGCGGCGCAGGAAGAACGGTTCACGCGGAAAAAACACGACCAGAATTTCCCCAAGAACGCCGTGGATTACTGCCTGCGCGAGGCGAAAATCCAGCCGGAAGATTTGGACTACGTCGTTTTTTACGACAAGCCGCTGCTGAAATTCGAGCGGCTGCTGGAAACCTATCTCGCCTTCGCGCCGCAGGGCTTGCGCTCGTTTCTCATGGCGATGCCGCTCTGGCTGAAAACCAAGCTGCATCTGCCGAGGGAAATCCGCAAATCGCTCGGCGGCCGGTTCCACAAAAAAATCTGCTTCACCGGCCACCACGAATCGCACGCGGCCAGCGCGTTCTTCCCGTCGCCGTTCGACGAGGCGGCGATCCTGACGATGGACGGCGTCGGCGAATGGGACACCGCCAGCATCGGCATTGGGCGCGGAAATAAAATTCAACTGCTCAAGACACTGGAATTTCCGCACTCGCTCGGCCTGCTTTACAGCGCGTTCACCTATTTTTGCGGCTTCCGCGTCAACTCCGGCGAATACAAGCTCATGGGCCTCGCGCCCTACGGCGAGCCGAAATACGCCGATCTGATTCTCGAAAAGCTGGTTGACCTCAAGCCCGACGGCTCGCTGGCGATGGACATGAAGTATTTCAATTATTGTCAGGGCCTGACGATGACCAACGGCGAATTCGACAAACTTTTCGGCGGCCCGCCGCGCAACCCGGAGACAATGATTACGCAGCGCGAAATGGACCTGGCGGCGTCCATCCAGAAAGTCACCGAGGAAGTCGTGCTGCGGATGGCGCGGCACGCGAAGGAAATCACAGGCGCAAAATATCTTTGCCTCGCCGGCGGCGTCGCGCTCAATTGCGTCGCCAATGGCGTTTTGCTGCGCGAGAAAATTTTCGAGGACATCTGGATTCCGCCGCCGGCGGGCGATGCGGGCGGCGCGCTCGGCGCGGCGATGTTCGTGCATTTTCAACTGCTCGAAAACGGGCGCAAGCCAAACGGTTCGGACTCGCTGCTTCGCGGCTCGCTGCTCGGGCCAAAATATTCCAACGACGAAATCCGCGCGTTTCTCGATTCAAAAAAAATTCCGAACCATTTTGTCGCGGACGAATCCGAATTGCTCCGCAAGACCGTCGCTGCAATTCTCGACGGGAAGGTTGTCGGCTGGTTTCAGGACCGGATGGAATTCGGGCCGCGCGCGCTGGGCGCCCGCAGCATCATCGGCGATTCGCGCAACGAGAAAATGCAGTCGCAGATGAACGTGCGCATCAAGTTCCGCGAAAGTTTCCGCCCGTTCGCGCCGAGCGTTCTGGCGGAGGACATGGCCGCGAATTTCGAGCTGGACCACGAGTCGCCCTATATGCTGCTCGTCGCGCCGGTGCGGAAGGAATTGCGCTGCGAATTGACCGAGGAGCAGCAGCGCGCCATGCGTGATCCGGATTTGCGCAAGCGCGTGAACGTGAAACGCTCGGCCATTCCCGCCGTGACGCACGTGGACATGTCGGCGCGAATCCAGTCGGTGGATGAAAAACGCAACGGGCGTTATTACCGGCTCATCCGCGAATTCAAGCGGCAGACCGGCTGCGGCGTCATCATCAACACCAGCTTCAACATCCGTGGCGAGCCAATTGTCTGCGCGCTCCAGGACGCGTATCGCTGCTTCATGGTGTCGGACATGGATGTGCTGGTGTTGGAAAACTTTATCGTGTTCAAAACCGAGCAGCCGGCGCAGGACGAAACGGAAAAGCAAAAATACGTCGGCAGCTTTTCACTGGACTGATTTATGATGAACCCGTTTGCGGATGTGAATTGGAATCCCGGCGTGCCGGAGCGGAAAAAATTCGCCGTCAGCCTTGTCATCGGCTTCCCGGCCATTGCAGCGGTGTTTGCGCTCGCCGGCTGGCTGGTGAAACATTCCTGGAATCCGTTTTTCCTGTGGCTCGGCGTCATCGGCCTGGCCGCCGGAATTGTTTTGTGGCTGCTGCCGCAAATCGCCCGACCGTTTTACGTCGTCTGGTATTTCATCGCGTGTTGCATGGGCATTGTCGTCGGGAATTTGTTGTTCGCCCTGTTTTTCTATCTGGTTCTCACGCCGCTGGGCCTGTGTTTGCGGCTGCGCCGCAACGCGTTTAGCAAGGGCTTTGACAAGTCGCGGAAAAGTTACTGGTCCGACGCCGAAAAGCCGGTTGACCCGAAACGCTATTACCGTCAGTTCTGACGGAAACGGCAGCGGAGACATTTTCAACAGGCTTGATGGATGCGACAAGGATTTGCTGGACATCAAGGCGCTGAAAAAACTCAATCCCTACCGATGAGCAGAAAGGAATTGAACAAGTTGTGCCGGACGCCTGACTGGCGGTGGGCCACGCCTGAAGGCGCGGAATTACACACGCTGCTTCTGGGGCTGTTGTGTACCTTCCGTGAAAAACTGGAATGGCTCGAGGAAGCCGAAACGCTCTCGCTGCGGCTCCGCGCCGGTCGCGGGCAAACCCGCGCGCGGAAATCCGGCGGCAGAAAAGCCGGTTGACCCGAAACGCAATTACCGTCAAATTAACTGATAATTTATATGGATAACGACAAACGCACAGAATTTGAAAAATCCGGCGGGGAAAAAGAATCCGGCCTGCTGGGCGAGTTTCTCGGCATGATGAAGCAGAACAAGAAATACTGGCTCATCCCGCTGATCGCCGTTCTGGCCCTGTTCGGCGTGCTCGTCATCCTCGGCTCGACCGCCGCCGCACCGTTCATCTACACGCTGTTCTGATTCGGCCGTCCCGCGGTGGTGATGGTCTGGCAAATGAAATGTCACGGGCAAAAAAATTCGCGCACGCGCTGCTGACCAGCTACCTGTCCATCGGGGTCAACATCCTTTTCACGCTCGCCTCGGTTCCGCTGGCGTTCAAGTATTTGACCAAGCCTGAATTCGGGCTGTGGGCGCTCACGCTGCAAATCGCCAATTTCATCGCGCTGGTTGACCTCGGCATGGGCAGCTCCATCGCCCGCATCCTGATTGACCACAAGGATGAAAAGGGCAACGGCCATTATGGTGGGGCGATCAAAAGCGGATTTCTGGTCGGCCTGGCGCAGGGCGCGATCACGCTGATTGTGGGTTTAAGCCTGGTGTGGTTTCTGGCCGGCTGGCTGCGCGTGCCGACGGACCTGCCTTCGGGTTTGAGTCTGGATTCAAACGGTTTCATTAGCGGAACGCCGACGAGCATCGGGACGAACAACTTCGCCGTGAAGGTGACCGACTCGAACGGGAACATGGCAGCAGAGGTAATGTCGTTGGCCATCCTAAACAACAATGCCGTTCGCGACTTTACCGTCCGGACAAACATGAATGTCGGCGGGACATTGACGGTGACAACGACTAATTTGCCCAGCGGGACTATCGGAGTAGCTTACAGTCGGGAGTTGGCTGCGAATGGCGGCCAGCCGCCTTACAGTTGGACAAGGGTGTCGCTGTCTTCGGCGTTTCTCTGGCTGATGATTGGGCAGGTGCTGCTGACGGCGGCAACTTTTAGCACGCGCATCTTTGGCCAGGTGTTGTATGCGTGGCAGCGGATGGATGTCTCCAATTATTCCGGGATGATCCAGCTTGTCGTTGGGTTTGCCGTGCTTTGGATCGGATTTCTTCTGGGGTTCGGCATTTTCAGTTTGCTGGCGGGATCGGTGGCGGGCTGGATTTGCGGAACCGTCATCAGCGCGCTGGCGTGTCTCAAACTCGGTTTCTGGCCAAAGGCGGGAGAATGGGGGCGCGCATCCCGCGCACGGTTCCGCGAGCTGTTCAATTACGGGGCCGAAATGTTCCTGATCAGCATTGGCACACAACTCATCCTTTCAAGCCAGACCGTGCTGGTCTCAAGGCAATTGGGAATGGAAGCGGCGGCGCTCTGGTCGGTTATGACCAAGGTGTTCACGCTCGTCAGCCAGATTGTCTTGAAGATTGTCGGCAACGCAATGCCCGCCTTTGCGGAAATGCAGGTGCGCCGGGAATGGGACCGGCTGTGGAGCCGCTATCGCGCGCTGTTCATCACCACCAATGTCTTCGCCGGCTGGTGCGCCGTTCTTTTCACCGCGTGCAACGGGCCGTTTGTGACCCTTTGGGTCCAGGGAAAATTTTCATGGCCACCGCTGGACAACGCGCTTTTGGCGGTCTGGCTGGTCATATCAACACAACAATGCTGCCACAATTCCCTCATCATGTGCCTCAAGGAAATCAGAAATTTGAAATACGTCTATTTGCTGGAAGGAGCCGTGTTTATCGGCGCGGCCCTGGCCGTCCTGCCATCAGATGGAATCACGGGAATGCTGATCTGTTCCGTGGCGGCGACAACACTGTTCACCTGGTTCGTCGGCGCATGGCGCGTGAAGGGGCTGTCGAAAATGGGATGGAAGCCGCTTTTATGGGACTGGCAGTTGCCGTTGTTTCGCCTGCTGGCGGTTCTGGTTCCACTGGCATTGGTGACGGGATGGCTGCTGCGCGGTCAATCCGCCTGGCTCCAATTCCTTGTTCCAGGCGCGTTGCTGTCATTCATCGGCGCTGGGGTCGCGCTCCGTTTCGCCTTGCCTGCCGATTTGACGGTTGAAATCTCCGGCAAACTGCCGCCGCCGCTGCGGCGGCTTGTTGCCGCCCTGGCGGGCCGGACTTGCGGGCGAGGCTGAATGCGATTGAAAGCTTGCGCGGAGGATTCGCCCGTCATAGTTTTTGCCGTTACAAAATGCCTGCGAACGCTTCACCCAAAAAAATTGCCGCCGTGGTGCTGACGCACAACCGGCTGGCCATGCTCAAGGACAGCATCAAGGCGATGCGCGAGCAGACACGCAAGCCGGATGAAATCATCGTGGTGAACAACGACAGCACTGACGGAACGGACGAATGGCTGGCCACACAGCCCGATCTCACCGTAATCAGGCATGAAAATCTTGGCACGGGGGGGTTCTACACCGGAATCAAGGCGGCCTTCCAGAAAGGTCACGACTGGATTTGGGTTCATGACGATGATTCTTTTCCACTGCCGGACGCCTTGGAAGCCCTGACTCGCTGCCCCCATTTTGAAAAGGAGACCACCGGCTTTCTGGCCAGCCTGGTGTTATGGAAGGATGGTTCTGTCCACAACATGAACGTGATGAACCCGGCTTTTGTGAGTGAATGGATGGGCACTGTTCTTGATGAGCGGTGTTTCCGCGTCACATCCGCCGCCTGGACGGGGATGATGTTCAGCCGCGTTGCAGTGGCCAAGGTGGGCTATCCCATCAAGGAATTTTTCCTCTGGAGCGACGACAGTGAATACTCCAGCCGCGTCGGCGAACACTTCCGCTGCTATGCCGTTCTCGACAGCAAATTGATCCATCAAACCAAGGAGAACGTCGGCGCGGAAAATCAAACGGACCCCTACGATACACGCTCCACAAAAGTCCGGTGCTACTACCGGAACGCGGTGGCAAACGGCTTGCTGGCCCGTGTCAGCCTCATCCGGCGGCTCAAGCGCATGGCCGTGTTTGTCACTTCAGAATTCGCCCGCGCGAAGTCGTGGGGACGCAAGCTCGCCGTGCTGCGCTTTTCCGCGGCAGGCATCCTGCTTTACTTGAAAATCCGCAAGATTGACGTGCATCAGTGACGCCGGCAGGTTTCCCCGTCATGCCCGGAGACAATCTCAAACGAGTCCGATGCCCCGAAGCTGGCAGATGAATTCCCGTTCGAAATGTTCAAACGAAAACGGCTCCGTGTCGAATAAAACGCGCGGCGGCCAGCCCGGTGAAAGGATTTTTTCCGCCCATTTGAAAATGGCGTCCGCAATGGCCTGCGGATCGCGGATGGGGACCACCTCGCCGTTCACGCCGGGTCGCACAAAATCGTTCGCGCCGGTGTTTGGCGTCAAGATAGCCGGCAAGCCGCAGGCCATCGCCTCGCACGCGGCTCGCGCCAGGCCTTCCTCCAGCGACGGCAAAACGAAAATATCCGCGCCATGCAGCCGCTCCACGAGTTGCGAATGAGGCAGCGGAGAAGACCATTCAACAGGCAAATCAGCGAAACGCGGCAGGATGTGTTTTATGTCGTTCTGCATGATGCGCATCAACTGCAGCCGCGCATCTGGAATTTTTTTGCGCACAATGCGGAACGCTTCCAGCAAATATGGAGTGCCTTTACGAAGCGAAAGGCTGCCGGTGTTGATGATTGTGAGCGGACGGTTTTTCGGGCGCGGTCCGGTTTGCGGCCGGAACAATTCCAGATTGACCGGAAAAGGATTATACAAAATCTGCTCCGGCTTGAACCCGTGTTCGAGGAACGATTCCGTGACGTAATGGCTCGGCGAAAGAACGAAGTCAACGTGCTCCATCATCGCGCGCGACCGTTCGTAATGATGCCGCGCGACGGGCGGCATGGGACAGTTCCAGCAGCGGTGCTCCTCGCTGATGATGTTCCAGAAATATTCGGGATGCGAATTGCCCGCGTCCAAAAACGTCTTCCCGCCATTCTGCCGCGCGAATTTGAAACATTCGTTCACATAGCCGTAGCTGGAAATGATGTGGTCGCCGGGGATCAATTGTTTTTTCACGCAGGCATCAAACCACGGATGCAGCCGGAAACGGAACGATTCGGCGCGAAACTGCGAAAGCATTTTTGCCGCGGCAAAATTGGCCAGCCCGAAGGCGGGTAGCAATCGCGTTCGCTCCGGCGGCACTTCGGGAATTCCGCGCCGCGTTCCCAGGGCATAAAATCGCAACTGTCCGATTCCATCCAGAGTTCTGGCGTAAGCGTTGTAATAGATTGTCCTCGCCGGCGTGGCGACGACAAATTTCTGTTTAGCGTCGGATGGATTCATACAGGCGCAGATGATTTTCCACCATTTGTTCCGCCGTCATGCCGCGTTCCTGGATGGACGCGGCGGCGGCGCGGCCCAAATTTTCCCGGCGCGATTCGTCCGCGATGAGGCTTTCCAGCGCGGCGGCCAGTTGCGCGACGTTTCCCGGCTCGAACAGCAGGCCGGTCTTGTTTTCCTCAATCAATTCTGGAATTCCGCCCGCCCGCGAACCGACACAGGCGCAGCCGGCAAACATCGCCTCCTGCAACGCCAGTCCCAGCGCCTCCCAAAACGACGGCTGGACATAAATCGCCGCGCGCGACATCAAATCTTGGGCGTCCGCTCGTTCGCCGAGTAGTAAAATCCGTTTTTCAAAACCTTGTTTCTCGATGAGCTTGCGAATTTTTTGAACTGAAACTCCGTCGGCGTCGTGTCCGGCCAGTTGCAGAATCCAATCGGGATGGCGCGGCGCGATTTGCGCGAAGGCTTCCGCCAGCACAACCTGCCCCTTGCGCCACGCGATGTGGCCGGCGTTCAGGATGATTTTTCCGCGCTTCGGATTTTGCGATTGCCCCGGCTTGCCGCCAAGCCGCGAATGATAAATTTGGACAAATTTCCTGCGCAGCGGAAAATACCAGCGGCGCATTTTTTGGAAATCATGCTGCGAGACGGTGATTTCCCGTTGGACGTGGCGAAGCTGCCGCATTTTTCCAAGCCAGGCCGGCGGCAGCAGCAGCGCCTTGAACCATGCCGGCTTTTGCGGCCCGCAATAACCCTCGAACAGGCTGATGACCAGATGCACGGTTGAAACACACGGCACACCGAGGCGGTGCAGATAAATCACCGGGCTGTGAAGCGAGAACCGGCCGCCCCAGACAAAAACGCCGCCGGAATGGAAATGGGCGACGTCCACTTTTGCCGCGGCAATTTGCTCCGCGAGATTTTTTGAATCCGCCGCGGAAGTCTGTTCCGGTGTGAAATGGATGTGCTGGCTGATTTGTTTCCCAACTTCGAGTCCGCGCAAACTTTCTCCGGTGTCCGGCGAGACGAGGACGATTTCATGTCCGCGCGTGGCCAGTTCCCGCAGCAATGTTTCGACGAGCACGCTGACGCCGCCGCGCAAATCAACGGGATATTGGAGGCAGAGGGCGATTTTCATCGGGCGAAAATAAATTTCCGTCCAGATTGTTATCACGCCGGAAATGAGTCAAGGGAAACCGGCCTGGTTTTAACTTTCAAAACGCCCGGGCTTGCTGATAACATGGCTTGCTGAATACGCTGCACTTCAATGGCCGAAACTGACATTTTGATTTTGGGCGCCGGGCCGACCGGATTGGGGGCGGCTTGGCGGTTGCAGGAATTGAGACACACCAATTGGACGCTTGTCGAGGCGTCCAATCATGCCGGCGGACTAGCCTCGTCGTTCACGGATGAAATGGGTTTCACCTGGGACATCGGCGGCCATGTGCAATTTTCGCACTACGAATATTTTGACCGGGTGATGGATGAATTGCTTGGCCGGGAAGGCTGGTTACAGCACGAGCGCGAGTCGTGGGTCTGGATGCGTGACCGGTTTGTTCCCTATCCCTTCCAAAATAACATCCACCGGCTGCCGCCCGAAGACTTGGAACGGTGCTTGTCGGGTTTGGTGGACATCACCCGCAACAGCCCGGCCCAACCGGTGAATTTCCGCGAATGGATTCTGGCAGTCTTCGGCCGGGGCATCGCCGACGTTTTCCTGCTGCCCTACAATTTCAAGGTGTGGGCGTATCCGCCCGAAAGGCTCAACACGGCGTGGGTGGGCGACCGCGTGGCGGTGACGGACTTGAGCCGGGTGCTCCACAATCTGGTGTTCCGCAAGGATGACGTTTCCTGGGGGCCAAACAACACATTCCGCTTTCCGCTGCGCGGCGGCACCGGCGCGATCTGGCGCACATGCGCCGAACGCCTGCCGCGGGAGAAATTGCAGTTTAACACGGCGGTCACGGCCATTGATCCGGCCCGGCATCGCCTGACCTTCCGTGACGGGAAAACAATCGAGTATTGCCGCTTGATTTCAACCGTTCCGCTGCGCAATTTGATTCAAATGAGCGGGCAGGTGCAATTCAAGCATACGGCGGAAGACGGATTGCTTTATTCCTCCTCGAACATTTTTGGCATCGGCCTGCGAGGTGCGCCGCCGGAATCTCTGCGCACAAAATGCTGGATGTATTTCCCGGAAGACAACTGCCCGTTTTACCGGGTCACGGTGTTCAGCAACTATTCGCCGAACAACGTCCCTGACATCCGAAAATACTGGTCGCTGATGGCGGAAGTTTCCGAATCGCCCGACAAACCGGTGGACCAAGCCCGGTTGCTGGAGCAGGTGATTGAGGGGCTTCTGGCCACACGCCTGATTGAACGACGCGAGGATATTGTTTCCATTTGGCGGCACCGCGCAAATCACGGCTATCCCACTCCGTGTCTTGAACGGGATGCTGCGCTGGCGGAAATCCTGCCGTCCTTCGAAAATGCGGATATTTATCCACGCGGGCGGTTCGGGTTGTGGAAATACGAGGTGAGCAATCAGGATCATTCCTTCATGCAAGGCGTGGAAGTGGTCGAGCGACTGCTGAACGGACGTGAGGAGGTCACGGCACGAAACCCCAATTTTGCCAACGGCCAGAAACATCCGTGGCCGTTTGAATCCTGGCAATAATCATACCCCGACTTCATCATCTGCAAACAAGAATTTTACGATGACCGCCACAGAACCAAAATACAGGCTGCTTGCCAGCATGGTGACGCGAAACCGGCCCCAAAATCTGGACACGGCCCTTCGCCTTGTGACGCAACAAACTTTGAAGCCGGATGCCATTCTCGTCGTGGACAACGATTCGGCACCAGAAACAAAAGTGCTCGTGGACAAATGGCGGACGAAATTCCCCTCCATCCATTATCTCAATACCGGCAAAAATGGCGGCGGCGCGGGTGGCCAAAAGACGGCGATGACATACGCCGTCGAAAACAATTTCGACCTGCTCTATACAATGGACGACGATTGCGAGCCACAGCCGGAAGCCGTCGGACAAATCGTCGCAGCTTGGACGGCATTGCCGGATCGCGAACGCTGGGTGCTGAATTCGCTTGTGCAGGACACGCAGTCCGATGCCTTGAGTTTTGTGCTATGGGACGCCCAGCCCCATGTGCCGCGCCGTCCGCGCGAATGCCATTGGTTTTTGAAGGACATTCCCGCGTCAAAAATTAGGGACGGATTGTTCATGAACTGGTGCAATTTTTTCAACGGCACGCTGCTGCCCGTGCGTGTCATCCGGCAAATTGGTTATCCGCGCGAGGAATTCTTTTTGCGCGGCGATGAGTATGAGTATTTTTTCAGGGCGGCGCGACAATGCCAAGTTGCAACGGTGGTGCGAAGCGTCGTAAAACATCCGATGGACGACCCCGCCACCCTGACTCCCGCAAAGGTGTATCTCCAATCGCGCAATCATGCCGTCATCTACCGGCAGTATTTTTCGCCGTTCAAATTTTCGCCGCCGGGCATGATTTACAAAATGCTGAAGACCAGTTTCAAGGGGCTGACGGGCAGGGACAAGTTTTGGCGCACCAACGTTCTAGGATTGTGGGACGCCATGTGGGATAATTTCACCCGTGATCTTGCGACACTGCGGTGATCCAGCGGCGCGAATGCAGAATGTGGAAACAATTCAGGGCATGACGCTGCCGAACTTTTCATTCCACAGAAAAAAAGGAGTTCGCGCCATCAGCCAGGAGATTTTGGGCAGGCGCGGATGGCCGATGGGCGGAGCCGCTTCAAAACCAGCGAGATGCGAGTCAAATTGACCAAAATAGTTTTCAAGAGTGTGGGCGGCGACAAGTTTGCGCGCCTTCTGCCGTAGCAAAAAAATTTCTTCGGCGGAACGCGATTTGAGCCATTGGAAAACCTTCGGCAGGGAATCCGCGTCGTCACACCGGTAGAGCAGCGAGGGCGAAAGCTTCCGCATGTAATCGTCCCCGCCACTGCCGGTGGCCGGATAAACCGGCAGCACGCCAACGCTCATGGCTTCGAGCAAGCTGATGGGCGTGCCTTCGTAATCGCTGGTGAAAACGATGGCGTCCCAACTTGATAGAATCCGCCAGTAATTGTCGCCAGATCGCCGTCCGTGAAAAATCACATCTCTTTCCGCGTGCCAAAGCGCTTGAAGATTTTTTTTCTCCCCCCCTTCGCCGAGAATTTCCAGTTGCGCGTTCGGAAACGCTGCGCGCAGTCTTTTCCAGACCGCAGGCAGACGGTCCACGCGCTTTTGCTCGATGAGCAGACGTCCGCAATAACCAAGCCGGAACGGTTCGTGCAATGAAGAATGCGGCGAAAATTCCGATGGGCATGCGACCGGATAAGATATCTGCCGGATGCGATCCGGTTGTGGCCAAACCGAGGCCGTAAAATCTGCGATTGGCTTGCTGACGGCGATGATCCCGTCCAATGCGCCCGCATCGCGGGCGAGGATATGACGCATCGGCGCCGAATCGGTGTGAATGAAACCAATCCGGCGGCGCGCGCCGTCCAAATCGCACAATGAATGACAGCCCCAGAGATTGTGATAGATGACAATTTCGGGCCGGTGCTGGCTGATGAATTGGGAAAATATCCGGCGCAAACCAGTGATTGTTGAAAGTCCGCTCAATCCGAGACATGCCGCGCCGGATTTGCCCTTGCCGCCTTTGTTGAAAGCGGAGGCGACCAGCGAATCAAGGCCACGATTGCGATCCATGCGATGATGATGCGCCAGAATGCTTTCCACCCCCCCCATCATGTGAAAGGTCGAAAATAAATGGACGAACTTTGCCACGCGCACAGGTTAAGTAAAATTCCGTTTTTGGGCAACCCGCCGAAACTAATTCAAAGATTCGTTGCCGCCCGGCAGCCTGCACCTAACGGCCAGCGGTAAATGGTCTTTCCAAGAGGCCTGATAACAGATTTTTTTACGGAGGGACGGCTTAGAGTGAATTTCTTCCAGAATTTTGCGGGTTGATTGAAGGTGGTTCGTCATGAATTTGGAAGCCACGAGTTCGCGCAATCTTGAGCGCAACGATTCCATTTTCGCCGGCGGGAGACTGGCCGCAGCCTGAAGGCGCGCCGCCGCGTCCCGCATGTTTCCGATGGGATAAAAGAGCTGGTCAAATTTGCCGCGCAGAATGTTCGCAACCTGGCATTCAATGGCCGGAAAAACGGGAACGACTCCGCAAGCCATCCCTTCCATTGCGGTCGCCGGGCCGGTTTCATAATCGCTGGTGATGATTTGAAAATCCCAGGCGGCAAATGTCCCGGCCAGATTTTCCCGCTTCAGCATCCCCAGAAATTCCACGGGAAACGGCGCGAGCAGCCCGGCCAGCGCGGCCTTGTCCGGGCCATCGCCGGTGATTTGAAGCCGGAAATTAATGCCGCGAGCGGTCAGGGCCTGGCAGAATTCCTTCAACCGGTCCACTCGCTTCTGCTCAATCACCAGCCGCCCGGAATAGCCGACAAGAATTGGGCCGGTTTTCTTGACGCGGGCGACGCGGAAGAACGAATCATCCAGCGGCGATTCAAATGTCGCGATGGTCAACGGCGATTCACCGAGTGTTTTTTTGATTTCATCCGCAAGGCTTTTCCCGCCGGCGATGAAGCCGTCCACGAACGGCGCCAGCCGCAAAACGCGCGGCCACACGTCGGGGCTGTTGGTGTGCAGGCACACGACCAGCCGCTCGTGCGTTATCAAATCGGAAAGCGCGGAAAGCCCGGCGAAGTTGTGGCAAACCAGGGTTCCGCATTGCAGGCGGAGGCTTCGCGTTCGGTGCCTGATTGCAGCCAGCGAATGAAATCGGCTGGGGCGAAGGCCGATTTTCTTCCCGGAATTGCCCAGCACGGATTGCGAATCCAGCAGCGACGCGGCAAAACTGTCCCCGTCCGCCTGCGTCCAGTCATTGACAAAAGTCTCCACGCCGCCCAGCCGGGTCAACGATTCGGCAAGGTGCAGAATGGCGGCGGATGACATTTTCATTCGGCGGCTTTTGGAATTGCGACAAGCCATTCGTTCCCCGGCCCGCGTCGTTCCGACATCACAAACCGGTGGAGAAAAGGAAGCTTGAGCAGCCACGGCAGCCATCCGCCCGGCGGCAGTTGGATGTCGTCCCGCGTGCGTCTGGCGCGTTGAATCCGGGTGACTGCGTGGCTGGCCTGAAGATTTTGCACCAGATACTCCCGCCCGCTTGGTGCCTGCAATTCATGGGTTTCAATGATCAGCCAAGCCAGAGCGCAAAGATTTATCGTTTCGGCGGAGAACAGTTCTTTTTCAAAACCCTCGCAGTCGCTGATGATCAAAACGCGCTGCCGCTTCTCCTGGCAAGCGCGCAGCAGCGATTGGAGGTCGCCGGCGGTGCAGCCGCCCTTGATCTGGATTTGCCCGGCCACGCCATTTCTCTCCGCGTTCTCGCGGCAGATTTTTCGTCCCTCCCCGGCGAGTTCGAACGCCACAACCGCCCTTGTTTTTTTCCGGTAAAGCAGGCCCACGGCATACCAGCCTTCTGCCGCGCCGACATCAATCGCAATGTCAAAAACGGGAAGCTGCCCGATGGCGCCGGTCAGTTCCTTTTCGTAGGTGCCCAGAAGTTTCGGCATGAGCGAGCTTCCCACGGCATTTGAACCATAGCACATCCCCGCAAAAAGCCCCGACTTGATTTCCGTTTGAGGCCGCCCGAGCAACATCAGCCACGCGCAAAAATCGCAAACGCCAAACATTCCTCGAAAAGCGATAGACTTGATAAAATTCATTTCAATTTATTGCCGGGTTATGCAAGACTGCGGCCTGCAATTCTGGTTGAACAATTTATCATGCCAGCCGCACGCGCTGACGACTATAACCCATGAATTGGCCCATGGAAATCAATGTTTGAACGGCGATGAAGATTGGATTTCTGACAACCGATGCCCGCGAATCTTTTCCGCAGCACGACCCTGAAAAGCCCTGCCTCGGCACGGCGCCCGGGGCGTTGTTGCAGGGATTTGCGCGGTTGCCAGAAACCGAGGCGCATGTCATTTCCTGCGTGCAAAGGCCGTTGCGCTCGCCCGAAAAACTTGCGGACAACATTTTCTTCCACTGCCTGCACGTCCCGAAACCCGGCTGGCTGCGCACGGGCTATCAGGGCTGCATCCGTGCCGTGCGCAACAAACTGAAGGCAATCCAGCCGGACATCGTCCACGGCCAGGGCACGGAGCGCGATTGCGCCATCAGCGCCGTTTTTTCCGGTTTTCCGAATGTCATCACCATCCACGGCAACATGAGGCTGATTGCGCGGTTGAACCACGCCCGGCCGTTTTCCTACGAGTGGCTGGCGGCGCGGCTGGAGTCATTCACAATCCCGCGCGCCGGCGGCGTGGTGTGCATCACAAATTACACGCGCGACGCGGTGGCGGACCGGGCGAAGAAGACCTGGGTGGCGCCGAACGCGGCTGACCTCAAATTTTTTGAAGTTGAAGCCGGCCTGAATCCCGCCGGGCAGCCGGTGATTTTGTGCATCGGCGCCATTTGCCCGCGAAAAAATCAAAATGCCTTCATCCGCGCTTTGGAGCCGCTGGCGCGTGAGCGGAAATTCCAGGTTGTATTTTTGGGCAGCGTCGTGCGGGGCCGGGCGTATGACGATGATTTTTTCCAATTGCTCGGCAAAAATCCCTGGTGTTCATACGCCGGAGGCGTCCATCACGAAAAACTCACGGATTATCTGCGGGACGCGTCGCTGCTCGCGCTGCCGTCGTTGGAGGACAACTGCCCGATGGTGGTGCTGGAGGCAATGGCCGCCAGCGTGCCCGTCATGGCCGCCAATGTCGGCGGCGTGCCGGATTTGATCGAGCACGGGAAAACCGGCCTGCTTTGCGATCCGCTCGACGCGGCAGGGATCCGCGATGCGGTGGGGAAATTGCTGGGCGAGCCGGAGTTGGGACGCCAATTGGCGGCGGAGGCAAAAAAACGCGCGCTCGAACGTTTTCATCCCGTCGTCATCGCGCGGCGGCATCTGGAGATTTACCGCGAAGCGCTCAACGTCCCGCTTGGCGCGGACAAGGGGAGATTCTGATGACGAATTGACAGGCTTGTCTCCGCCGCGAAGTGAACTATTCTTTCGCCGGGTGAAAGAAAAATGGCACAAGCTGCTGCCGGTTTTGTTCGTCGCCGTGTTTGCGCTGTCGCGGATTCCCGGTTTGATGCCGGCCAATTTCAGCGTCGCTTACACGTTTGCGTTCTGCGCGGGCGTGTATTTTCGCGGCGCGACGGCCTGGTGGCTGCCGCTCGGCGTGATGGCGGCAACGGACATCGGGCTGAACTTTTATTACCAGCACGCGAATCCCGACAGCAACGTCTGGAGCGCGTCCAACCTGGCGAACCTGACGTTCAATTACGCGGCCTATGCGGTGTTGATTCTTCTGGGCCGGCGTTTCAAGCCGCAATCGCGGTTTGTCGCGCTGCTCGGCGGAGGTTTGCTTGGCGCAATTCTGTTTTATCTCATCACGAACACGGCGTCGTGGCTCTTCAATCCGTTCAACAATCCCGAATACTCGAAAAGTCTGGCGGGCTGGATCATTGCGCTCACCAAGGGCACGGGCGGCTATCCGTCCACCTGGGAATTTTTCCGCAACACGCTTTTGGGCGGCGGCCTGTTCACCGCGCTGTTCGCCGCCGCGGCCAAGCTGACCGCGCCCGCCGAATCGCCCGCCGACAAGACCGCCGGCGCGCGCGACGACGAGGAATCCGAAGCCGGGGAAGAGCCGGAGGAGGCAAAAGCGTGACAAGTGGCGCGTGGCAAGTGACAGGGTTGCAGCCGTCGCCCGACTTGTGTCATTTCCTGTCACTCGTCACCTGTCACCTGTCACTCCCATGATAATCGGCGTCATTTCCGACACGCATAATTTCCTCGACCCGAAAATCGCGGAGTTGTTCGCTGGCGTTGAACACATTTTGCACGCGGGTGACATCGGCAACAGTTCAATCATTTCGGGGTTGGAGTTAATCGCGCCCGTCACCGCCGTTTATGGGAACACCGACGCGGGACTTCCGTTCAAGGAAACGGAAATCATCGAGCTTGGCACGCGCAAATTCCTCATCCATCACATTGTCAATCCGCCAGCGCCAGATGACCGGTTGAAGGAGCGGATCGCGCGGGTGCAGCCGCACGTCGTCGTCTTCGGCCACACGCACCGGACGTTTTGCGAGACCATCGGCGGCGTGCTGTATTTCAATCCCGGCTCGGCGGGCAAGCCGAAGTTCGGTCTGGGCCGCACCGTGGCCGTCCTGGACTGTGGCGCGAAGGAAATCCGCCATGAGTTCATAAATCTTTGACACGGATTGCACAGATTTTCACTGATTGATTTTTGATCCGTGTGAATCCGTGGAATCTGTGTCTGCAAGTTGCCGCGCGACTTCCTTCACCTTCCGCAAATCGAGTTTGCCGGTGCCGAGCAGCGGAAAAACTTCCACGCGGAAAAACTGGTCGGCGCGCGGCTTCCAGAGATTTGGCAAATCGCTTTGCGCGAGCTTTTCCAGGCACGGCGCGAGCGTTTCGTCAGGCAGTTTGTGCAGCACCACGAGTCGCTCGCCCTTCTTTTCGTCCGGCAGGCCGGCGACCACAAATGTCTGTTCCGTTGCGCCCGCGAGTTCGTGCAATTTTTCCTCGATCTTGATGTGCGGCACCATTTCGCCGCCGATTTTGCTGAAGCGGTTCAGGCGGTCGGTGATTTGCAGAAAGCCGTCCTCGTCCAGCGCCGCCACGTCGCCGGTGCAATACCAGCCGTCGCGCAAAACCTCAGCGGTCTTTTCCGGCTTGCCAAGATAGCCGCGCATCACGTTCGGGCCGCGCACGAGCAGCAGGCCGGCCTGGCCGAGCGGCAGCGGATTTCCGTTCCACGGATTTTCCGCGTCCACGACGCGCACGCAAACGCCGGGCAGCGGATGGCCGATGGTCCCGCGTTTCACGCCGACCTGATGAAAACCGGCGGCGCGGAAATCCGGCGCGTTGACCGCCACCGTCGGCGAGCATTCCGTGCAGCCGTAACCTTCCATCGGCCGGATGCCAAAATGCTCCTCGAATGCCATGGCGAGCCGGTCGGGCAATTTTTCCGCGGCGGTCATCACGAGCCGCAGGCTGCCAAAATCCTCCGGCGCGCAGCCGCGCAGATAGATTTGCAGGAACGTCGGCGTCGCCAGCAGATAGGTCACGGCATGATGCTTCACGAGCGGGCCAATGGTCTTGGCATCGAGCGGATTCGGGTGGAACACCACGCCGACGCCGAGCGTTGCGGGCAGCCAGAGCGTGCCGGTGAAACCGAACGAATGAAAAAAC
Source organism: uncultured Bifidobacteriaceae bacterium (assembly GCA_964475285.1). Lineage (GTDB taxonomy): Bacteria > Verrucomicrobiota > Verrucomicrobiia > Limisphaerales > UBA11358 > UBA11358. The sequence goes on from CAYYWB010000007.1 coordinate 19,466, forward strand.
GGCAGAATGCCCAGGAACCGGTCGTGGCGGTTCAAATCAAACACCTGATCCATTTGTTCAATGTTCGAGCCGATGTTGAAATGCGAGAGCATCACGCCCTTCGGCTCGCCGGTGCTGCCGCTGGAGAAAATCACGGTGGCCAAATCGTCCAGCGAGTGCCGAGTGCGGAGTGCGGAGTGCGGAGTTGAAGACAGGGCGCGTTCGAGCAAGCCCGCGGGCAGAAAGGCAGCCATCAGGAACGCCGCGAGTTTTTCCAGCGCGGACGGAGCGCCGGCCTCCGGCACGGCGGGTTGTAATTCCACGCCATCCTCGCGCCGTGCCGGAGGCCGGCGCTCCGTTCCAGCAACATCTTCCAGAAAAATCATTTCGCCCGGCGGTGTCAGTTTCACCTTTTCCAAAAACAGCCGCGAGGTGATGACAGTCTTGAGTTCGCATTGCTTCGCGCAGGAGGCGAGCGCGGCTTTGGAGAGCGTGTAATTCAGGTTCACCGGCACCTTGCCGCAGAGCAGCGCGGCGTAATTCACCAGTGCGCCCGGCACGGACGGCGGCAGGAAAATCCCGACCATTTCCCCTGCCGCGTCGGAGCGCAGCGGAGACGGATGGCCGGCCCAGATTTTTTTCAGCCGCCGCGCGAGAAAGATGGTTTTCACCAGCGCCGCGCCGAACGTGACTTTTTTGTTCTGCGCGTCGGCCATTGCAAACCGCAGCGGAAATTTCCGGGCCGTCCGCACGAACTGGCGGTGCAACGGCTTCATCCGGTCGCGCCGATGCCGCCAGGCGGACGCGAGCAATTCCTGCACGGCCTGCCGCGTCTCGAACGGCGTGGCGGTCGGCGGCAGCGGCGTCCCGAAGCTGACCGTGACCGGATACGGGATTCGACGCGGCCATTTCCAGACGAAGCGGTGATGTTCGTAGCTGGAAATGCTGCCCGTCACGCCGTCGAGCACCACCGGCACAATGGGCCCATCCACATTTTTCATGATGCGCTCCATGCCGCGCCGGAACGGCAGCAACTGGCCGATGCGCGTGATTTGTCCCTCGGCAAAAATGCACACGACCTCGCCGTTGCGGATGGCGTCGCTGGCGGTTTGCAGCGACTGGATGAGTTCGCGCGGATGCTGTTCGGCGGAAATGGGAATGACGCCGAGGATGCGAGCGCCCCAATTGATCCACCGCTTTTCATAAATGTCCTTGAACATCAGGAACCGGATTTGCCGGTCGGTGGAGGCGAGGAGCAGCAGCGCGTCCATCCACGAGGCGTGGTTGCAGACGAACAGCGCGCCGCCCTTTTCCGGGATGTTGTCGCGCCCGTCCACGCGAATCCGGTAAAGCGTCCGCGTCAGCAACCAGAGCGCGAACCGCAGCAGCGAATCCGGCATCAGCTTCACGCAATAAATGGTTCCCAAGAGCGACAGCACCGCGCCGAACAGGAAAATTTGCGGCAACGTCAAATGCCAGACCACCGTGAGCAGGGAAAATATTCCCGAAGAGAGGCAAATGCCGATCCAACTCAACAGGCCGGCGGCGGCGATGACCTTGCCTTTGTTGTTGGCGTCGGGCCGGTGCTGGATGATGGCGCTGACCGGCACGTTGTAAATGCCGCCGAAGAAGCCGAGCAGGCCGATGCCCACCGAGAAGGCGGCGACCCCGAAGCCGGAATGGGCAAGCCACGCCGAAAAAATCGTCAGGCCGGCCATGCCCAGCGGAATCAGGCCGTATTCAATTTTCCCGCTGGAGAGAAATCCGGCCGCGAGGCTGCCCGCGCCGACGCCAACCAGCATTCCGCCCTGCAAAAAGGCGCTGTGCCGGTCGTCGAAATGAAACACATCCTTGCCGTAGCAAAGCACGACCCATTGCAGCAGCGCGGCCAGAAACCAAAGGAACGTGTTGCCCATGACGCCGAGAAACAGGACGCGGTCGCGGCGGATCGCCTTGAATTGCGAAATGAAATCGCCGAGGAAATTCGCGCGGAATTTTCTGTCCGGGTCCGCGGAGGGGAGCCGCTGAATGCCAAGGCACAGGGACAATCCAACGACGGCCAGCCCGATGAGGATGATGCCCGACCAGAATTGCGATTTGCCGAACGTGTCCGAAAGCCAGCCGGCGAAAATCACTCCGGTGATGGAGGCGGAAAAGGTGCCGAGGCCGAAAATGCCGTTGCCCCATGACAGTTTTTTCTCCGGCAACAATTCCGGCAGCATGCCGTATTTCGTCGGACCGAAAATCGCGCTGTGCGTGCTCATCAAGGCAATGGCCGCGAACATCAACGGCACGTTTCCCAGCCAGAACGCGAGCACGACCACCGACATGATGCCCAGTTCGGCGCATTTGACGGCGATAGCGACGCTGCGCTTGCTGAAACGGTCGGCGAAGAATCCGCCGGCCATGGAAAACAGGACAAACGGCACGGCAAAAATGGTGCCGACCAGCCCCACGAGGCCGTCGCGCTGCTCGTGCGACAAACCCAGGCCGAGGATGAAAAACGTGACCAGAAGCTTCAGTGTGTTGTCGCTGAAGGCATTTTGGAATTCGACGACGAACATCAGCCAGAAACTGCGAAGGGCGTCTGGCATCCGGCGTTTGGCGTCTGGGGTTCCGGTTTCCATCACGGCGCAAGATTAAACCATCGCGCTCGAAAGTGGGAATTGAAAAACTTTGCGCCGGCATCAATCCAGGCAATGTCAGGCGGCGGGTGGCACGCGTCTTTGACGAAGCGCAATCCACGCTACAGTAACCAGAGCAACTACGACCATGGCAGCGAGGGCGAAAAAACCGTTTTGTTGCCGGGGCGCACTTGACCCGTTCGAACCGTTAAGCCGCGCCGCAAGGTTTTCCGCCTCTGCCTTGGTGAACGCTCCGGCGATTTGCGCTTCGCCACCCGTAATCGCGGAATTGATTCGCGGAGCCGAATAGAGCTTGCCGTCAATCACGATGGCCAATCGCTTGCCGATGTTCTGACGAGTTACTTCAGCAAACCGCTTCGAGCCGTTATCGGTGAGCTTGATATCAATAAACGGTTGCCCAATACGACCCACACTAGCTGTTGCGTTCTTCACATCTGAACTGTCGAGCAGCGCCGCCTTTTGGATGTTCAACACCTCCGGCTGTGGCTGTTTTGGAGAGTTGTTCGGCTGCACGACTGTCATCGGTTCGGAATCGGCAGTCGGATTGTCCACCACGAGGCGGAATTGAATTATCGGTGGAGCGGCAGTGACACGAGCCACAGCCACCAGCGATAGAAGGGCAATTCCCATCAACAGAAGGATATTTTTCATAATGTGTAATACATTTGTCGTTGAATGTTTCATGATATAGACACCGTCACCATTCGTTTTTGTATATTCTAACGCGAATATTTTACAAGCCGCCGCCGGAGCGCCGGCTTGCAGCCGGCTTTTCGCGGTCTGAACGCCCAAAGCCGGTCACAGACCGGCGCTCCACCCTGTCGGCGTTTCAATTCACCTTGGCCGAGGTGTGGGCGGCCATCCAGTTCCAATCCGCCACGTCAGCCGGGTCCGTAATGTCTCCACCCTGCTTTTGGGCGTGATACAACCAGTGGTGCGTTTCGGAATGGCCGTCCGCAAAGGCGAAACCGCAGCCCATGTTGTGATACGTTCCCGGCAAATCATGCCAATACGGATTGACCATCTCCATGGCAAAGGCCGCGTCGTTCAGGCCGCTGGCGTCCTCGTCCAAAAACACCCAGAGATCGGACGGCCCGGGCGGGCCGGCATCGGAGATTTTGCCGAACGTGCGCCAGGGGTTGTCATGGAGGTTCTGATGCCAGACGCCCGTCAGCCAGGGGCCGGTGACGGGCAGATTCGGAACGCCGCTGTGCGAGCTGTAAGTGGCGGCAAAGCCGGGGTCAATCGTGCCGATGGCCTGGCTCATCGAAAACGTGCGCGCGGCGGGAACAGTCTGGCCGATGAGCGATGGATTGGTGCCTTGATACAAGCCCTGCCGCATATCGGCCGGGCAACGGAACATCGCGGGGTTGTTTCCCAAGTAATTGATGAGCAGCGAACGGTTTGGGTCAGTCAGGATGTCGGGATTGAATTCGTCCGCCCCGCCAATGCCGGCCTGTCCGCTGCACCAGTTGTAGCCAGCGATGGTGTTGCCATCGTCGGGATTGGGCGGATACAAATCGTTGCTGTCGCTCGTGTAAAGATGCAGGGCCAGCATGAGTTGTTTGCCGTTGTTGAGGCAGAGCGCGCCCTGCGCCCGCTGCTTGGCGCGCGACAGCACGGGCAGCAGCATCGCCGCCAGAATCGCAATGATGGCGATGACGACGAGCAGTTCAAGCAGCGTGAAGGCGCGTCTGGACATCGGAACGACGGTCATCCAAATGGCGCGGCAAGTCAAGGCGCGGATTCAGGTTCAGCGGATTCGAGAATTCGCGGCATTCAACATTCTTGCGGGTCGCCGTCTCAAGCAATCCGAGTCAAAGCACAACAGCCTCCTTTGCGCATGCAGACGAACAATTTTGAAGCCGGGCAAAAACCCAGCGCGGCGATGGTTTTGAGAACGCACAGCGCCAGCAGGCAATACCATCCGGCCAGCGGAACCGCCAGCATTGCGAGAACCACGGCGAGCGACATGGCCGCGCCCATGCCGTGGGCGAAGCGCATCGCCGGGACATCCAGTAATTCATAATGTTTTGTCATTTGATGGCACTGGCCGAAATCGCGCAGTTGTTTTCATGGCAACCCGAAAACAGCACCTCGCACCGGGAGGATGATAATTGATAAAATTTCACCGGACATCGGCTGGCTCAATGCCGGCGGTTGTCCTTACTTGAATCGGACGACGAACCACGGCTGCGGGCCTTCGGAAACCTTGAGCGTGGCGTTGGTGCTGGCGACGAGTTCCGCGCTGTTTTTTTGCAGCCAGTCTTCGATGGTCGTGTTTCGCATCTTCAAATTAAATCCACCGACGACGGCGTATTCAACCTGCCGCCGGATTTGCGCCGGCGGGTCGGTCAACAGAAAATGCTCCACGTGGCGGCCGCCAATCGGCCGCCAGAGTGAAATGTCCGCATCATCCGGTCCCGCAACAAAACCAACCACGCCGGTTCCCGGCGGGAGCAGGTCGCGGACGCCGGCAAGAGAATCGTGGCGTTGGGCGTATGTCGTATAAACTTTCAGCGCGCGAGTGAGGGAAGGCCGGTCGGGATTCCGGACGGAAAGACGGGACAAAATGGTTTTGGCCGGCCAGAGCGGACGGTCGGGTGAGAGCGCCAACACGACAAAAGCCAGGGCCAAAGTCACGCCGGACAGCAGCCGCCACCATCTGCGCCGGACAATTTCCGATTGTCCCGCGCCCGCGACCAGCGACGCGACGAGTAGCGGATAATAGGGCGCAATCAGCCGGGCGGCGCCGGTCATCCCCGATTTGACGCAATAGGCCAGCAACGAAATCCAGGCGGCGGCCAGCACACACCGGCGAAGCAGTGAGGGAATCGCCGCAACGTTCACCCCGGCTGGCGGCGCGCGAATTCCCATGGCGGCGAACACGGAAGCCGCCAGCAGAATGCTCAAGCCGAAACCGATGCCGGCCCAATCCTCGGTCGGCAGTTCGCCCAGCGAAAAAAATCCGTCGTCGAAGTATTTGTCCGCCGCGACCGTCAGGGAATGCGGCATGAGCGACGGCGCGTTTTCATTCCACCGGCGCGCCATCGGAAAAATCGGCGGCGCAAAATTATCCAGCACGAGTTGAAAACCGTTGCCCCAGACGCCGACGACGGGATTTTTCATGGCAAGCCGCGCGTCCTCCAGGTTGGAACCCGTCCAGTCGCCGCAATACCTCGCGTTGAACACGGCGTTGGGAAGAAATGAAACCGCCACGGCGAGCAAAATGACCAGTCCCGTCGCGGCAGGTTTCCGGCGCAACAAGGGAACGAGCGGGAAAATGACAATCGCCCACGGCAACAGCAACGGCAAATTGCTCGCCTTCGCGCCCGTGAGCAGCGCGGCGGCGAGGATGGAATGCCATAAATCCGAAGCGCGCCGCGAAGTCCATGCCCGCAAGCTAAAATCCAGGGCGGCCAATGCAAATACCACGGGAAAAGTGTCGTTGGCGATGCTGCCGGCTTGCAGCAGGAAATTGTAGCCGGTGGGCAGCAGCCACATCCATTGCCATGCGACCCGCGCGCGGACGCCCAGCCGCGTGAACACGCCAAAGACGAGTCCCGGCATCAGCAGGAACGGCAGGAAGTTGACGAGAAACAGACCGCGGTCGGATTTGGTGAAGAGCAGCAGCGGCGCATAAATCCATTCGATGCCGCAGGCGCGGTCGTTCATCCGGTAATTCACCGTGTGAATCCAGAACCATCCCCCGTGGTCGAGCCATTGCAACACCCGCGCCACTCGGTAGGTCAGGCCGGTGTAGTTGCCCGGCGGATAAATCGCGCCACCGAGAAAAATCAAGACCGCCAGCGCGCCGAAACAAAACGGCAGCGGACGGCGGAACCGGCGCAAAAGTCTTGTCCAAAGTCCAAAGCCCAAAGTCCAGAGCCTTCGGCGCTCAATGCCGATGCCAACTTTGGACCTTGGACTTTGGACTTTGGACTCCGCGATAAATCCGCGGAATACAAAAATGAAGACGGCAAAGACAGCGAATGCCACCGCGTAGCCGAGGCGGTTCAGTTGTCCCGCCGCCGACAGTCCCCATCCCGCGAGACTGGCGAACGCGGAAATCCAAAGCCAGAGCCTGACGCACGGAAGCATTTTCAGTTGTGACCGTAGGCGGATTCCCCGCACCCGTCAATCGTTTCCTGCTCCACTCTTGAAAATCCGTGCCCATCGGGCCATTCGCGGTTAAAATCTCCCGTGCTCAATGTCATCCACGAGGACGCCGACCTGCTGGTCGTCCAGAAACCGGCCGGACTGGTCTGTCACCCGACGAAGGACGGCGAGATGTCCAGTTTGATTGGCCGCGCAAGATTGCATCTGGCGGAGCGCGCGGCCGCGCCTCACCTTATCAACCGCCTGGATCGTGAAACCAGCGGCATTGTTTTGATCGCGAAAAATTCCCCGGCTGCTGGCGAACTTGGAAAAATTTTAGAAAGCTGCGCGGTCGAAAAGGAATACCTTGCCATCGTCCACGGCCACGTGGCGGCGGAGCGTGGAATAATTGACGCCCCGCTCGGCAAGGATGAACAAAGCATTGTTGCCATCAAGGATTGCGTCCGCCCCGACGGCGCGCCCGCGCAAACCGAATACCGGGTCGAGCAACGATTTGTCCGTGGTGGTTGGGCGGGCAGTCCTCCGCCCGCCGCTCGTCCAGATGAAATCCACGGCGCGCACGGAGTGACACGCCCTGCCAATGAATTTTCCCTCCTGCGCCTCATCCCGCACACCGGACGCAAACACCAGCTCCGCATCCATCTCGCGCATCTCGGCCATCCCATCGTCGGCGACAAACTTTACGGCGGCGACGAGGATTGTTACCTGGCCCTTGTCCAGAATCGGCTGACCGAAGCACAGCGCGCCCGGTTGATTCTTGAAAACCATGCCCTTCATGCCCGCGCGCTCAAGTTCATCTGGCGCGGCCAGCCATGTGAATTTTCCTGCCCGCCCGAACCGTGGTTCACGGAGTTTCTCAATGCAAAGGCGCAAAGTTTTTAAGGCGCAAGAAATAATCAATCCTTTGCGGCTTGGCGTCTTCGCGTCTTTGCGTTAAAAATTCCGCGTGGCCGACATACCCAAAACCATGCGCGCCGTCGTTTATCGCGGCGTCAACGACCTCCGGCTCGAAATCGTCCCCGTCCCGCGCATCGGTGTGAATGAATTGCTGGTCAAGGTCGCCGTTTGCGGCGTCTGCCCCACCGACATCAAAAAAATCCAGCACGGCCTCGTCCCGCCGCCGCGCATCTTCGGCCACGAAACCGCCGGCACCATCGTTAAAATCGGCGCTTCCGGCTACAAAACTCAAAACTCAAAATTCAAAATTCAAAACTTGAAGGTCGGCGACCGCGTTGCCCTGCACCATCATGTGCCGTGTCTGGACTGCCATTCCTGCCGCCATCGCGCCTTCGCCCAATGCGAGACCTACAAGCGCACCGGCATCACCGCCGGGTTCGAGCCGGCAGGCGGCGGCTACGCCGAATTCGTCCGCGTCATGCCCTTCGTCCTGCCCGGCGTCGTGAAAATTCCCGCCAAAAATTCCTTTGCCGAGGGCGCCATGCTCGAACCCGTCAACACCGTCCTCAAGGCCGTCCGCCGCCTGAATCTGCTGCCCGGCGACGCCGTGCTCGTGGCCGGGCAGGGGCCGATTGGCCTGATGTTCACAAGAATTTTGCAATTGCAGGGCATCCGCGTCCTCGCCACCGACCTGCTGGAATCCCGACTGAAGCTCGCCAAAAAATTCGGTGCGAAATGGACGGTCCGGGCAGGCTCGGCGCGCTGCGCCGACCGGACGTCACAGCGCGGCGTCCCTACCAACCTCGACGCCGCCATCATCGCCGTTCCATCAGACGACGCCGTGTCGGAAGCGCTCCAGCTTGTGCGCGGGGCCGGGCAGGTTTTGCTCTTCGCCCATACCAAGCGCACGGCGAAGTCCAAAGTCCAAAGTCCAAAGTCCAAGCTACCACAGCGGACGGTCTTCAGCCTTGATTTGGCCTCGATCTGCCTCGATGAAAAAGATTTGATTGGCAGCTATTCATCCGATTTCACGCTGCAAACCGAAGTCGCCCGGCTTGTATTCTCCCGCCGGCTCGATGTGCGGCAATTGATCACTCACACATTTCCGCTGGAGCAAACCGCCGCCGCCGTTACATTGGCCGTCCGACCAACCAAAGATTCACTCAAGATTTTGGTTCGCTCGGACACCTGATTTTCAACCGCAAACTTCCCGTGCGCTGACACGCGTCAAATCTTCCACCGCCCAGTCGGGCTTGTGGTATTGCAATTCCTCCAGCTTCGCGCCGCCGGTGGCCACGGCCAGAACCTTCGCGCCGATGAATTGTCCGCACCGCACGTCGTGCGGCGTGTCGCCAACCACCAGGATTTCCCCGCCGCGCAGATTTCCGCCGAGCAGGCGGCGTCCGCGTTCGAGCGCGGCGGCGGCGATGTGATTGCGATCCTCGCTATCGTCGGCAAACCCGCCGGTCACGAAAAAATCCCAAAGCCCGTAGCGGCGCAGCTTGATTTCCGCGCCGAGGCGGATGTTGCCGGTGAGCAGGCCGGGCATCGGCGGATTTGGCAGCGCCTGCAAATCGCGGATGAAATCCAGCACGCCGCGGCAGATTTCGCCGTTGGCGCTGGCGACGAGGTGATCCAGCCAGAAAACGTAGCTCTCGAAAAACCGCCGGAAATTCTCCGGCGTGGCCGGGATGCCGTTAAGGCCGAACAGTTCGCGGGCGAGGCTGGGGTCGGTGCGCCCGCCGAACCTGACTTTTTCCACGCGTTCCGGCGCCTTGAATTCCGAGGCAATGGTTTTGCCAAAGGCGCGCGAGCCGGCGCGGCCCGTGTGAACGAGCGTGCCGTCAATGTCGAACAAAACGAGCCGGATCATGCGGCGCGGAAGTTAATGGCTGCGACACGCGGAGACAATGCTGTTCGCGCGCGAAATGAATTATTTTTCCTGGAACAGATAAAATTGTAGCGGCGCGGCCGGGCTCACGGCGTTGGTGGCGGTGAGCGTGAAGCTGCCGCCGGTGGCGGTGCTGGTGATCGCCAGCGCAGTCCAGTTGGTCAGCGGAAGCGAAACGTCCGCGCTCGTCAGCACGGTGAAGACGCCGCCAGTGATGCAGTTGGCCACGTTGAGGATGAGACTTGTCCCGGCGAGGCTGAAGCTGCTGATGACCGGCGCGGGCAGCGGAATGGTGTAATCGGCCACGACGGGCAGATGGTCGCTGGCGTTGGTGAGGTCGAGGTAAAGTTGCGCGGCGCTGATGAAGACCGGCGCGTTCGTGACGAGCCGGTTGTTCAGCGCGGTGTTTGCACCGGAGTTCACACTGCCGTAGTAAGCCATGCCGCTGTTGCCAAACGCGTGATATGTTCCGGGAACGTATTTCAATCCGCCCGGCGCGCCGTAATAAACATTCGTCGTCATCACCTGCAAATCATCGCGGTATTCGAGTTCGTAGCTGTGTTCCGTGAGCATGACGAGGATGTTGGTGACGGTGGTGCTGGCGCTCCAGTTGATGTTTGGATTGTTCGCCGGATTCAGCGGGTCAATGCCTTGTCCCCGTGAAATGCCATCTGGGGCGGTGTTGGACAAAATCGTCTGATACCCCGGCTCGCCGCTGTCGTCCACGTTGTAATCGCCGACGTAAATCACGCGGGAATTGGCGAGCAGATTGTTCGCCTCGTCATTGCGGATGATTTGGGCCTCGCCGAGGCGGTAGTCTTCGTTGGCCGCGCCGGTGCCTGCCTTGTAATGGCTGACGTAAATGTAAAACTCATTCGTCGCCATGGGCGCGACGCCGACGGGCGCGAATTCATACCGCATCACCTCGCGATACTCTCCGCTCACGGAACCCAGGTTGCCGATGCCGCCGGGCGGATCCACCGGGACAGACGCGAGCAGTTGCAGCGTCTTCGCGTTATAGACCATCGCACTCGGACCGTTGCCGCCGCCGATATTGTCGCTGCCGCCAAATTGCGTCGCCTGATAGGCGCTGTTGGAATACATCCCCGCCACGCCGTAAAATGAATTCAGGCCGGCCACAATCGGCGCGACGGTGATTGAATTGCCCGTCGTCTCCTCCAACGCCAGAACGTCCAGCGGCTGCGCGTTGCCGTTCAAAAGCTCCTCGCCGAGGCCCTCCAACACGCCGCTCGCCTGCACGTTGCCCGGGTTGCCCGGCGGCGCAATCAAGCCAGGCAGCGGCGTGGTCACCCCCGCGTCCGCCTCAATGTTGTAGGTGACGATGCGCACAGTCCTGGTCGGGGTCGCGGCGGCGGGCGTGACGGCCGGGAAAATTCCGGCGGCCAGCGCGGCTAGAAGTGCAAAACAAGTCTTCATCAAACAAACCAGCCTGCCCGGAAAATGGCTTTCCGGTCATCGCCTCTGATTGTAATCCGCCCGCGAATACTTTTCCTGCGACAATCTTGCCGAATGCTCCACCAATTTTGCGTCGGGTGAAAAATCTTTCCACTTCAAAGAAAACCCCTTCGCCGCCACCGCGCACATCGCTTCCTCCCAATTCGTCCGCGCCGGTGAGCCCGGCGGCGGCTGCACCGAGCCTTGAATCAGGAGGCCCAGCTTGTTCCGGCGCTGCGCCGCGCCGGCGATTTTTTTCCCATGCCAGAGCAGGTCAAACTTTTCGTGGCCGGCGAAGCACTGGCCGGGCAGGGTTTTTTTGCAGCACGGCGCGAGTTCCGTTTTCACCTTCAATTCCGCAAACGCCAGCCGCAGCCAGTCGTGGATGCGCCGGTAGCTTTCTTCCGCCTTGAGCAAATGCCATTCGTGATTCGGCGGAACGATAAAACTGTAAGTCCAGTCGGCGTTGTGCGGCACGATGCCGCCGCCGGTGGGCCGCCGGATGAGCGGGCGCAGCAATGTCGCGCGTTCAACATCCGCAAATTTCTGAAAATAGCCAAATGTCGCCGCCGGCTCCGTCCAGCCGTAAAACCGCAGCACCGGCCCGCCGAGGCGTGACACGGCTTCCAGCAGCGCCTCGTCCAGCGCCATGTTGAAAGCGGCTTCGCCCGAACCGGATTGCAGTAAATGCCAGAAGTTCACGACCGGATTGTAGGAGACGACGCAAGGAGTCTCAAACTTGATTAGTTGTCTTATGATTATAAATGAGCCTCCTTGCGCGTCGCCGTTGGAAAGCCGCCAAATCGCATTGACATCAAGGACGCCCGGCTGCGGCCGGTATGGCCTGAGCCAGGCGCAAGTTCAAGCCAATGGCGCGCTGGATTTTCCGAGCCTGCGCTTGAGTCGCCGCGCCACCCGGCCTAAATTCAACCGGCATGAACACTTCGTTGAAAGATCAGGTCGCGCAAACCTCCGCGTGGATCGGCAAGTTGCGCGAAGAAATCGCCCGCGTCATCGTCGGGCAGGAACAACTCGTGGACCGGCTGCTCGTTGGTCTGCTCGCCAACGGCCACGTCCTGCTCGAAGGCGTGCCCGGACTCGCCAAGACGCTGTCCGTCCGCACGCTCGCGGCGGCGGTCCAGGCGAAATTTCATCGCATCCAGTTCACGCCCGATTTGCTGCCGGCGGACATCGTCGGCACGCTGATTTACAACCCGCAGGATGGAAAATATCACGCCACGCGCGGGCCGATTTTCGCCAACTTCGTTCTCGCCGACGAAATCAACCGCGCGCCGGCGAAAGTCCAGAGCGCGCTGCTCGAAGCGATGCAGGAACGGCAGGTGACGCTCGGCGGCGAAACGATGAAGCTGCCGTCGCCGTTCCTCGTGCTCGCCACGGAAAATCCGATTGACCAGGAAGGCACCTATCCGCTGCCCGAAGCACAGGTGGACCGCTTCATGTTCAAGGTGATGCTTGATTATCCAAATGAGGCCGAGGAGCGGAAAATTCTGGATCGCATGGCGTTCACCAGCCCAGAAACGCCGGTGAACCCCATCGTCTCGCTCGAAGAAATTTTGCTGACGCGCAAGCTCGTGGATCAAATCCACGTGGACGAAAAAATCCGCGATTACATCGTGAAAATTGTTTTCGCCACGCGCAAGCCGCAGGACTTCAAGCTGGACGTGAAGCATTTCATCCAGTTCGGCGCGTCGCCGCGCGCGACGATTTACCTGACGCTCGCCGCCAAGGCGTGGGCGCTGCTGCAAGGCCGCGATTATGTGATTCCCGAAGACGTGAAAAGCATCGGCCCCGACGTGCTGCGCCACCGCATCATCCTGACCTACGAAGCCGAGGCGCAGGCGGTAACGACGGACGCGATCATCAAGAAAGTGTTTAACGCCGTGCCGGTGCCGTGAATTATGGCAAAGCGCATTTTTGATATTTCAAAAGAATTCGGCTTACACCCAAAAGTGGTTCTCGCCAAAGCCAGAGAACTCGGTATTACGCAAGCGAAGGTTGTATCTAGTCTATTGAATGACGACGACACCGCACGTCTTGAAAAAGAATTGCTCAAGGCCAGCTCGCAACAAATGAAACCTAGCTTGAGAAATCGTAAATTAGTCGAAGTTTGGGCAACTTTGACGTGGAATGCCACGTTGAATCATCGCGTATATTCCTGTCCCGATACATCGGACTTTGACTTTGTATTGGGAGCGGGTGCGTTGATTTTGAAAAACAGGCAGACCGGCGCTCGTGTTCCGATAGAGGTTTGTGCGGTAACGAAACTGGCAGCAAACGAACTCGAAAATCTAACCGGAATAGAACAACCATTCCGTGCGCGTGCGAAAAAATATCTCAATGAAGTAAGAAACGATGAACAAATTATTCGTCCCGGTTGCGCTCATCGTTTTTACTTTTTGGGCACCGAACCTTGGCCTGCTCGGATGCAAGAACTCACAACTTCTGCTTCCGAAACCGAGTGGTCAGCAATCCTCTCCATTCTCACCGACCCGGAACAGTTCTTTCAGTGGCCACAATTAAGTGCATTGTTTTGGCTGGGATGCGTTCGGACAGAAAATGACGGAGAATACATTTTCCCAGCAGAACTCATAATCCATCTGGAACGATTGGGATTAAAACCCGACACTCGAACGAATGGGCCGGCAATAAATTCTTTTCAAGCTGCCGGTGGAAAACGACCAAACTGGGGAACTCAAGGTTGGCATATTCATCACATCTTTGATGGGACTGAAGGTTCGCCTCACGCGGTTCGCGATGGAAACCATTTTACACATTCAGCCGGATTGGTGGCAGCACATCCTGTTGCCCACCACCTCGCGCATCAGTCAGATTTGTTGAAATGGCTTTTGTGGCGTGAAGCGTTTCTGCGATTTGGTTTTGACCCGAAGAGAGATTTTATTGACGCATGACGCTCACCGAACTGCTCGAATCCGTCCGCCGCGTGGAGGTGCGCACCAACCGCCTCGTGAACGACACGATGGTCGGCGCGTATTTGAGCCATTTCAAGGGGCGCGGCATGGACTTCGAGGAGTTGCGCGAATACATCCCCGGCGACGACGTGCGCGACATTGACTGGAACGTCACGCATCGTCTCGGCCGCCCGTTCGTGAAACGCTTCCGCGAGGAGCGCGAACTCACCGCCGTCCTCGCCGTGGACGTTTCGGCGTCGTCCGCTTTCGGATCGGCCAGCCGGACGAAGCGCGAGTTCGCGACGGAAATTGCCGCCACGCTCGCCATGTCCGCCGCCCGCACCGGCGACAAAGTCGCCCTGCTGCTGTTCACCGATGAAGTGGAATTATTTGTTCCCCCGCGCAAAGGCCGCCGCCACCTGCTCCGCCTCGTCCGCGAAATGCTGGTGTTCAAGCCGCGCCGTCGCGGCACGGACATTTCCGGCGCGCTCGGATTTTTGAACCACGTTTTGCACCGCCGCGCGATGGTGTTTTTGCTGACGGACTTTTTGCACAGCTTCGGAGCGCCGGCCTCCGGCACGGCTCGAACAGAAATGACCAACGAGCCGGGCCGGAGGCCGGCGTTCCAATCGCGCGATGTCATCGCCGAACTCGGCCTCACGAACACGCGGCACGATGTCGTCTGCCTGCACCTGCACGACCCGCGCGAAAGCACGCTGCCGGTTGCCGGCCTGCTCACAATTGAGGACGCCGAAACCGGCGAACCGCTGGAGCTGGATTCCAACCGCAACGCCGTGCGCGGGCGTTTCGCCGCCGTCAACACGGAGCGGCTGGCGGAACTGGATCGCGCGCTCATCCGCACCGGCGTGGACACGCTGCGGCTCAACACCGCCGAACCGTTTGCGCCCGCGCTGCAACGGTTTTTTGAAATCCGCCGCGGACGGAGGCGCGGGTGATTTTGTGATGAACATCGAACGCCCAACATCGAACGCCCAACATCGAATGGCCGCGTCACGCGGAATTGTTCGGTGTTCAGTGTTCGATGTTCGATGTTCAATGTTTGTTTTCACCGCCATTTTATTTGCAACCCCACGACTTTTCGGTCAGGCGTCAACAAACACGCTTCCCGCGCTCGCGCCGCCTTACGGTGAAATCCCGCCGACGTTTTTGGAGCAGCACGGAACAATGATTCTTGTGGCCGGCATGGCTGTCATCGCGCTGGCCGTTTTGATTTTGTGGAAACTTTTTCGGCCAAAGCCACCGGTCAAATTGTCGCCAGAGGTTGTGGCACGCGAAGCGCTGACGAAATTGCTGCGCCAGTCCGAAGACGGAAAGCTTTTGAGCAACGTCTCGCAAATCTTGCGCCGCTACGTCATCGCCGTGTTTGAACTGCCGGCGGCTGAATTGACCACGACGGAATTTTGCGCCGCGCTGGCCGCCAGCGAAAAAATCGGAATGGAACTTTCCGGGTTCATTTCCAATTTTCTCCGCGCGTGCGACGAGCGGAAATTTTCCACTTCGCCCGCCGCCGCTCC
>CAYYWB010000008.1:0-34433 GCA_964475285.1 uncultured Bifidobacteriaceae bacterium
TCGGTGTCGTCGCCATTTTGCTCGGCGACAACACCGGCTTCGCGTGGCTGGAATTTCCGCGCGGCAGTTCGGTGCTGCTGTTCGCCGCGTTCCTGCTCATTGCCATTTCCGCCGTTGCCACGTTCGGCGCGCGGCGTGAACGCGAACTCTATCCCTCGCACTGGTTCCTGCTCGCGGCGCTGTTCTGGTTCCCGTGGATTTATTCGACGGCAAATCTTTTCCTCCTCGCTCATCATCCGGTTCGCGGCGTCGCGCAATTGGCGGTTGATTCCTGGTTCGCCAACAATCTCCTCTTCGTCTGGCTCGCGCTGGCCGGCGTCGGCACGGCGTTTTATTTCCTGCCGAAAATTGCCGGGCACCCGCTGCAATCCCATTACCTCGCGCTGTTCGCGTTCTGGACGCTGGTTCTTTTCGGCACCTGGATGGGCATCGCCGCTTCGGCGCCGTTGCCAGCGTGGATGCCGGCGTTGAGTTCGACCGCCGCCGCGCTGACGATCGTGCCGCTGCTGGCCATCGTCACCATCGCGTCGAGAACGGTGTGGGGTTCGGTGGCCGGGCACTGGCGCAATTCGCCGTTTTGTTTCATCGGCTCCGGGATGGATTTATTTCTGATTTCAAGCTTGATGCTCATTGCGGCGGCCTGTCCGCAAATCAGCCGCGTGACGGAATTCACCTGGTTCGGGCCGGCGCAGACGCAACTGCAAATCCTCGGCTTCTTCGCCATGACCATGTTTGGCGCGATTTACGAGGCATTGCCGCGCGTCATGGGCTTTGAACTGCCTTTTCCAAAACTCGTCCGGGTTCAATTTTGGCTATGTCTGCTGGGCGTCCTGCTTTGGGCCGGCTCGCTCGCCTCCGGCGGGATTGAGCAGGGGATGAAATTGAATGAAACCTCTGCCGCGTTCGCCGATTCCACCGGCGTCGTGTTGATCTTCCTGCGCGCCGGCACGACCGGCCTGCTGTTCATCCTGCTCGGCAGCCTGCTCTTCGCCGCGAACATTTTTGCCATGACGCTCAAGTGGAAAATCGCGCTGCTCAAGTCGCTGATTGCCGTGATCAAATCTCCATTGGAAGCCGGGTCCGCCTGCGCTTCGCTGCGGCGCGACAAGGAGGTGAAATCGTGAAAAACGGTTTCAGCGTTTTCCTCGCGGCCTTCATCGCGCTTGGCTTCTCGTGGTGCGGCTTTGTGCTCGCGCCGGTGAAGCAGCTCGGCACGGCGAAGCAGACCGCCGTTTTGAACTCCAGCGACATTTACCCGCTGCAGCGGTCCGGCAACGCAACGCTTGGCTTGCAAGTTTATCGCGCCAACGGCTGCGCCGCCTGTCACACCGAACAAGTCCGGCAGGATGGCGTGGCTTGCGATGTGGTGTTGACCAGCGCCGGCAAGAATCCAACTGCTGTCAGCAATCTCGTTGCCGCGCTCAAACTGACCAGCCTGACCAAGGACGATGCCGGTGCCGTTTCCGACCAGATAACCGCCGCCGGCGGCAAGGTTGAAACGCACATCAACGCAACCGGCGCGGACATTGCGCGCGGCTGGGGCGTCCGCCGGAGCGTCGCCGAGGATTTTCTTTACGATGACCCCGTGCAACCCGGCAGCCTGCGCGCCGGGCCGGATTTGTCCAACATCGGTGTGCGCGACCCGGACTTGAACTGGCAGTTGGTGCATCTTTACGCGCCGCCGGCCGTCGTGAAAAATTCCGCCATGCCGCCGTTCCGGTTTCTGTTTGAGGTCCGAAAATTGGCCGCCGGCGACGCGCCCTCGCCGGACGCGCTGCAATTTCCCAAGGACTTCCCGACGCCCGCCGGCTGCGAAGTCGTGCCGACGCCGGAGGCGAAACGGCTCGCGGCATATTTGTTGAGCCTGAAAGCCGATGCGCCGTTGTATGACGCCCCGTTCACGTCCGTGATGAAATAAAATTATTTCCCGCGCGATTCAATTTGTCCGATCGCCCAGCGGGCGTGCTCGACGATCAATGGCTCCGGGTCTTTCGCGGCCTTTTCCAAAACGGGCAGCGCGGTTTCATCGCCCGCATTTCCCAATGCCACGCAGACGTTCCGCAACAGGCCGCGCCTTTTCGTGCGTAGAATGGGCGTGCCGGCAAAACGCGATTTGAAACCCGCCTCGTCCAACTGGAGCAGTTCAATCAGGTCCGGCTGTGCCAGATCGTTTCGCGCCTGCGGCTTCATCAGATTTCCCTCGCGGGCAAAGCGGTTCCACGGACAGGCGGCGAGGCAGTCATCACAGCCAAAAATCCGTTTGCCGATGGCGGGACGCAGCTCGACGGGAATAGGACCCTTCAACTCAATCGTGAGGTAGGAGATGCACTTGCGCGCGTCCAACTCGAATGGCGCGGTAATCGCATTCGTGGGGCAGGCGGTGATGCAGCGGGTGCAGTTGCCGCAATGATTCTGCTCCGGCGCGTCCGGCTCCAGTTCCAGCGTGGTGATGATTTCCGCGAGGAAAATCCAGTTGCCGAGCCGGCGGCTGATGAGGTTGGTGTGCTTGCCGACGAAACCGAGGCCGGCGCGCTGCGCGATGTCGCGCTCCAGCACCGGCCCGGTGTCCACATGCCAGAGCGAGCGGACCTTGCGGTCGGCCACCTGGTCAATAAAGTTAACCAGAATTTTCAACCGTTCGCCGAGCACGTCGTGGTAGTCGGCAAATCGCGCATATCGTGCCACCAAACCTGATCGTGAATCGTGAATCGTGAATCGTGAATCGGCATGATGGTAGCTCGCCGCGAGGCAAATCACGCTTTTTGCACCGGGCAGCACCTGCTGCGGGTCAATCCGCTTCGGCGCGTTGCGTTCCAGCCAGGCCATTTCGCCGTGGTGTTTATTGGCGAGCCAGGTTTGAAAATGTCCCGCGCTGGCGGGCGCGGCGGCGGTGGTGAAGCGGCAGTCGTCAAAGCCCAGTTCCAGCGCGCGCTGTCGGATGGCCGATTTCATCACCGGCTGAAGGCTTCAAGCCGGAACTGATGCACCACATGCTGGGCAACTTCGCGCGGAGACCGGATGTCCGTGTTCACCAGCACGTCGGCCTGCTTGTAGAACGGCTCCCGCGCGGCGAGCAGGTCGTGGATTTTTCCCTGCGGGTCGGGATCATGGAGGAGGGGACGATGAGACTGGTTTTTGACGCGTTCCCAGATTTTTTCCGGCGACGCCCAGAGGCAGACGACCAGCGCGTGAGTCTTGAGGCTGGCGAGGTTCGCGGGATTCACCGGCAGCCCGCCGCCCGTGGCGATGACGGTTTTCGTCCGGTCCTTGAGTTCTTCAACCACCTGCCGCTCAAGCGCGCGGAAGGCCGGCTCGCCGTCTGTCTTGAAAATATCCGCGATGCTCCGGCCCGTGCGCGACACAATCAGTTCATCCGTGTCGAGGTAATCGAAATGCAACTGCTCGGCCACAAGCCGGCCCACGGAAGTCTTGCCCGCGCCCATGAAGCCGATGAGCGCAAGATTGACGATGCGGCGTTCGCTTTGCATGACTTCAGTTTCAAGTCTCAAGTCTCAAGATTCAAGCGCGCAATTGCGTCCGTGCTGTCTGGTGGGGCGGGGCTTCTGACGAGCCGGCTCGCGAGGACGCCCGCCCCACCGAAGGCTTCAGAATCACCACCATCAAAGAATTCAGCCGCTCGACACTTCCGCCGGCTGTGGTTAGATTTTCCGCGTGAAACTGCCGCCGCTCATCCTGGCGTCCGCGTCGCCCCGGCGCGCGGAGTTGTTGCGGCAGTTGCAGCCGGAGTTTCAAATTGTTCCCACCGGCGCGGAGGAAACCTCTGACGCGCATTTGTCGCCGCAGGAGCTTTGCCAGCTTAACGCCCATCGCAAGGCGCGCGCCGTGGCGATGAAAAATCCCGGCGCGCTCGTGCTCGGCGCGGACACGCTGGTCTTTCTCGACGGCGAAATCATGGGCAAGCCGCGCGACCTGGCGGACGCGCGCCGGATGCTGGCGCAATTGCAGGGCCGGACGCACCAGGTCGTCACCGGCGTCAGCCTGATTCATTTGCGCGGGCGCCGCGAGCGGCTGTTTGCCGTGAGCACCGGCGTGACATTCCGCCACCTTGCCGGCGGCGAGATTGACAATTATCTTTCGAGAATGAATCCTCTGGACAAGGCGGGTGCCTACGCCATTCAGGAGCACGGCGACCTGATTGTTTCCGAAATCTCCGGCTCCTACAGCAACGTGGTCGGCCTGCCGGTCGAGCGGCTCGGCGCCGAACTCGCGGCGTGGACGAAATGATTTTCAGAAAACTTGATGCGTCCCGCGCTTTTGCTTCAAACCGGATTGTTCATCTTCGGACTTCGGCGATTTGAATTGAAAATTGCCGCGTTCTTGGCACAGTGCGGTTTCCGGCGGAGAGATGGCCGAGTGGTTGAAGGCACACGCCTGGAAAGCGTGCATACTCCAAAAGGGTATCGAGGGTTCGAATCCCTCTCTCTCCGCCATTGATTTAATTACTTTTTTCTTCGGTGGTATGCCTTAAGTATGCTTTTTGGGGGGTGGATTTTCCTTTTTTACCCATTTCCCGATGATCGCGAGAATGCAATTCTCGGCAGGCTGTCTGACACCAACATGGCTGTCCGAAAGCTCCTGAACAATCCCGCCGTGGCCGGGTTCTTGAACGCCCATTACGCGGAGATTCACGCCGAATTCAACGCCCTGGTGGCAACGGAATCGTTATGAATGACAAGGGCCAGGAGACTCATCGTCCCATGCCAGTCGCGGCTTGGGACGGCTCGTTCATTTTTTATTCAATTCTTATTGAACATTTCTAAATACCTGTCATACTCCTGCCCATGAAGCGGAATTCGATCGAAGATCGGCCTGCGGGGGCCGTCCCCTTGAACCCGGTGGAAGTGGAGGTCATCCACCTTTTCTCACAGCTTTGCCGCGCGCTGGGCCAGCCGCCGTCCGTGGCGGAAATCTATGGCCTTCTTTTTGTCTCCCCGCGGCCCCTGCCGCAGGATGATTTTTATGCGCGGCTGAACATGTGCAAGGGAACAGCCAGCCAGGGCCTGCGGTATCTGCTGGATTTGGGGGCGGTCCGGATGGTCTATGTGGCGGGGGACCGCCGCGTTCACTACGAAGCCGTGCCGGAACTGCGCAGCGTGGCCGGGCGTTTTCTGCGCCAGCGGATTCTCACCAATTTTGAGGACAGCGGAACCCGGTTGGATCGCATCGCCTCCGAGGCTAAAAAACTTCCGGTCGCGGAACGCCAGTTTGCCGAAAAAAGACTAAAAACCTTGAGATCTTGGGAGAAGAACACCAAAAGGGCGCTGCCACTCATTTTGATGATTTTGGGGGGCCGGAACGGAAAATAGCGGACGAGAATAGTCGGTGACGGGACGCAGACAATTCGACATACGCCAGGTGGCTTTGGAGAGCAAGTTCTCCAAACGGCCACGTGCGGCAGCCTGTTCATTACAAAAAGCTGAAACTTGAAACCGGAGACCTGAAACCTGAAAATCTGAATCCGCGAATTCCGCCAATTTCCACGAATTGCATGGGCGGCGTTTCGCGCAAAGGCGCAAAAGGCGCAAAGATTCATTCCGGCATTTTCAACCACGGATGGACGCGGGCAAACACGGATTTTTTACCACGAAATACACCAAACACACGAACCGGTTTCTCTCGCAAAGACGCGGAGAACGCAGAGGTGTTTTAACCACGGATGGACACAAAAAACCAAAGGCTGAAATTTGAAACTTGAAACCTGAAGCGAACCCGTTCGTGTGGCCGATGCGGTAATCGGCGTTCCGGTGTTTTATCATTCTGCCACCAATCATTTTTGACACGAACTGGTTTTCTCTCACAAGGAACGCAAAGAACGCAAAAAGGACTACTGACTGCTGACCATTGACTACTGACTCGCGCCTGGTGCTTCCCGCTCTGCGCTTTGCGCTTTCCGCCCTACGATTTCAGCATGTCAGTGTTTCAGCTTTTTGATTTTTAAGTGACTTCCGAACCGCATAAAAAGCACAGCTACGGTCAGATTCTCAAGTCCTCGTCCATCATCGGCGGGGCGCAGGGAATCAACTACCTCATCAGCATGGTGCGGGTCAAGCTGGTGGCCGTGCTGCTGGGGCCGTCTGGTGTCGGGCTGGTGGGGCTTTATGTTTCCGCCACTGGGCTGGTCAGCACGGTGGCTGGTCTTGGCATCAGTTCCAGCGGCGTGCGCGAAGTGGCCGAGGCCCACGGCACCGGCAAGGCCGAGCAAATCGCCCGCACTGTTAAGACCCTGCGCCGTGCCTGCTGGGTCACCGGCATTTTGGGCTGGCTGCTGTGCGCCGCGTTTTCCTATCCGTTGAGTCTTTGGACGTTTGGTTCGGGTGAGCGTGCTTGGGCAATTGCCATGCTCGGAGCCACTTTGCTTTTGGGGGCAATCTCGGGCGGGCAAAGCGCGCTGTTGCAAGGCACGCGACGGATCGGCGACATTGCTCGGTTTAATGTGTTATGCGCCATCATTGGCACCATTGTCGCTGTCGGACTCTATGGATGGCTGGGACAGAAGGGCATTGTGCCAGTGCTCATTGTCACTGCCGCAGTCAATCTTGGCAGCTCGTGGTGGTATGCACGGCGCATACAGACGGTTCGGGTTGCCCAGAGCTGGCGTGAAACCATCGCCAATTCCCGGCGGCTGGTGGGTCTGGGACTGGCGTTCATGTATAGCGCCTTGACGGTTGCCATTGTCGCCCTGGCCATCCGCTCGTTGATAGTTCGCAAGCTGGGCTTGGATGCCAGCGGCATCTATCAGGCCGTGTGGGCCATTTCCGGAATGTTCGCCGGCTTCATTCTCGGTGCCATGGGCACCGACTTCTATCCCCGGCTTACCGCTGTTGCGAATGACAACGAACAGGTCAACCGGCTGGTGAACGAGCAGACCGAGATTGGCGTCCTGCTGGCGCTGCCGGGATTACTGGGCACACTTGCCTTTGCCCCGTGGGTGATGCACATCTTCTATTCGGCAAAATTCGTTTCCGGCGCAAGCCTGCTGCCGTGGTTTGTGCTGGGTGTTTTCGGTCAGGTGATTAGCTGGCCCATGGGTTTCATCCTGATGGCCAAAGGCGCCTCAAAGTGGGTTTCGGCGAATGCAACTATTTTTAGCATCATCTACTTTTTTCTAGTTGTGGTCTTGCTCGGAAAAATGGGACTCGTGGGCTGCGGCGTTGCCTACGCTGTCCTTTATGCATTGCACATTGCGGGAATGCGATTGCTTTCGAGGCACCTGACCGGATTCCGATGGACACCGCATACCGTCAAACTGCTTTTGTCTGGTGCCGGACTGATTGGAATCGCTTATGCCCTTGCCTGGCTGCTCTCACCAGAATGGGCCGCAATCTGCAATTTATTTTTGCTGGTCATCGCGGCTATTCTGTCCCTGCGTGGCATCATCCTGCGGTTGGGAACGGACCACCGGCTCGTAGTCAGGATGATGTGGTTGCCGGGATTCAGATGGCTGGCAGCATAGAACAGGCCGCCGATCGTTGAAATAAGGCGGACATGCTAACTCGATGAAAGCTTCGGTTGTCAGGATCTTCTGCAAATGCAGGAATGGAGTCCATGGTTTCGGTGCGGTTTGCGCCACGGCCATCTTCCGTTCGCATCCTCGCCGTTGGGCGAAGGTTGCCTCGGCGGGGAAGCCCATTTGGGACCAGCGGAACAAGATTCTGGCCAGCTTTGTGCCTCCGGGCAGTTCTGTTGTGGATCTTGGATGCGGAGCAAAAACCCTCCAGACGCACTTGCCGCCGTCATGCAGCTATCAGCCTTGCGATCTGGTTCAAAGTTCCCGGGAGGTCATTGTCTGCGACTTCAATGCCGGAAAATATCCCCGGCTGCCCCGGCGCTATTCTCATGTCGTTTGCAGCGGAGTTTTTGAATATATCCGGGAGCCAAAAGATTTCTTGAAACGGGTGGCCACCTATGGAGACAACTTGTTGCTCTCCTATAATCCGCTGCGGCATGGGGGTTCAAGGATAAAACGCATGACCAACAACTGGTGCAATCATTTCACCAAGCCAGAAATTGAATCATTGTTTGCGGAGACGTGCCTGGCCGTCGAGTTGCTAAATGAGAGCGAAGCCGGAGAACTCATATATCGCCTGAAAACCTCGAATGTTGTCGAGAATAACTTTTGAAGGAATGGGAAACTTCGGAAATATCCTCGTCGGAGCAGCCAAAAGATTTGGAAAGACAATTATTTTCAGGAGCTTCGTTCCCTGCCTTTGGAGCAAGAGTGAAAACTGGGGCGATGCGTTGACGCCCCATTTGGTCAAATTGATCAGTGGAAAGCCAGCCCGTTATGATGAAAACCCTTTCTGCTGGAAATATTTTGTCATTGGCTCAATTATACATCGTGCTGACAGGTATTCCATCGTCTGGGGCAGCGGGATGATTGCGTCCGATGCCTTGCCCGCAGCCCGGCCTCGAGCCATCCGCGCCGTGCGCGGCCCACTCACCCGGGAAAAGTTGGTTCAAGCTGGCATTACCTGTCCCGCAGTTTTTGGCGACCCGGCCCTGTTGTTGCCGCGATACTTCAACCCGCCGCGCAAAATGAAGTGGAAGCTGGGTGTGATTCCCCACTACACCGATCAAAATCACCCGTGGATTGAAGCCATTAAAAAAGAGGAGGGTGTCAACGTCATCAACATTCAGGCGGGCATTGAAGGTTTCGTGCATGAGGTGCTTTCCTGCGAATCCATCCTATCAAGTTCCCTTCATGGGCTGATTTGTTCGGACGCCTACGGCATTCCCAATCGGCGGATTGTTCTCCACGACGAATTGATTGGCGGAGATTTCAAATTTCACGATTACTACGCGGCCATGAATGTGCTTCCGGAAGCCTCCATCCGCCCCAAGTTCGGCGAATGCGCTAGTGACCTGATCCCGGCAATCACCCGTTGCAGCCACATTCTGGATCTGGATTTGTTGCTCGAAGCCTGTCCCTTTCGGGGCTGATATATTGGACGAGCCGCAAATCGCGAACTACCGTAGCATCACACGAACAAGCCACAGTGAAAACACGCATTCTAAAAATTCTGATGATGTTGGTTTTGGCCCATCTTCATCCCGCTTTCGCCCAAGGCACAGCGTTCATGTATCAAGGCCAGCTTGTCAGCGGTGGCGAGCTTGCCAATGGCAGCTTTGACATTACGTTCACCTTGTTTGCCACCAACAATGGCGGCAGCGTCATTGCCGGACCGGTGACGAACAGCGCCACCAGCGTCACAAACGGTTTATTTACGGCGATGGTTGATTTTGGGGCAGGCGTGTTCACGGGCAGCAATTATTGGCTGGAATTGGCCGTGCAGACGAACGGCGGCAGCGGTTTCACCACGCTGACGCCACGACAGCCAATTATGCCGACACCGTATGCAATCTACGCGCCGAATGCTGGCATAGCGGCCAGCGCCGCAACCGCCGGCACCGCCAGTTCCGTTTCGGCGGCGAACATCAGCGGCATTCTATCGGCAGGGCAGTTGCCTTTTACCAACGCGCTGGTTACACCGGCCATTGGACCGAATTTAGCGGCGACATTCACCACCAACGCCAACGGCACAGTAAGCATGACTTTGAACGGCATCACGGCCACGCAACTGGCAGCGATGATGCAGGCGGCGGGAGTGCTTACGAATGGAAATGTTTCCATTAGTGGCAATCTGGCCATTCCTTCGACCAATGGCATATTCCAGATTTCCTCCGGTTCAACGGCATTCAATATTTTCGTCCGCACCAACATTCCGACGGTTCCGGTTGCCGTATTGCAGCCGACCAACAATCTATCATCCATGGTTCTCGACCTGATGCCAATGGATACAACCAGTGGAAACCCCGCGCCGACCACCAACCAATTGGGAACGGGCATTGTATGGATTCATCTGGTCAACCGCGATTTGACTCACGCAAAGGATCCCGGCAATTGGAACGCATTAGCACTTATCCAGACTGGATTTAATTCTACAATTCAAACAATGTCTAGCGGGACAAATACGCAGGGGGCGCTGACTATCAACGCGTCAGTATTGAACTTTCAGACAGCAGGAATCAACCGCTCCGCTGTGAACACGACAACATGGTATTTTGGAAACGCGAATCAGGTGGCAATCAATCTCGCATCCGGCCTGATAACAGGCCCGAACTTAACCATCCGCACCAATATCAGCACTGGGACCCTAACCGCCTTTAACGGCGTAATCTTGCCGCCGCAAACATCCGGTCCGATCTGGTCACAAATCGGCACCAGTAATACTGTCGTCCTCTGGTCATCAAACAATATACCCCCCAATGTATGGAAGAGTTATTTTGATGTGAACAGTAACCGTGTGGATAGTGTCGTTTTTTAACACCGAAACCTGATACCATGGCTACCACAATGATATAGAGCCTGGTTTCGAATACATAATTAACTGGATAAACAAATAGCCAGAATCTAAATGTGAAAATATATTTCTCTTCTTGCGTGGGATCCAGTTCTGACTCAATATACTATTCTGAACTGAGTCGGCTGGCCAGGTTATGCAGGACCGAGACCACTATTCTGGTTTCTACGCCAGAGGAGGCAGACCTTATTCTCATAATCGATATTTATGAAACCAATTGGTATTCAAACCTTCGTCGAAACCCAATCTGGAAACAATGGCCGGAGAAATCGTATGCTTATCAAGAGGGCAATTATCCGGTTCCATTTCTGCATGGTCTTTACAGCTCTCCTCCTAATTCATGGACCGGTAGCGGTCGCTTCAGGGCTTGTGCCTATCCGGTAACACAACTTAGTTTTCCTAACCCATGTCCACCGTCAGTGGAAATGTCTGCTGGACCTAAAGACCTATTATTTTCATTTTCCGGGCGGGCAAGCCATCCCGTGCGCAAACGGTTGTTTGAGTTAGTATTTCCAACCGAAGATACCGTGATTGAAGATACTTCAGCCTATGACCACTTCCATTGCACAGCACAGCAGCGAACATCTGCAAGTCGGCATTATTGGGAATTAGTCAGACGCTCGAAATATGCTCTCTGCCCTCGTGGATCCGCTGTATCCAGTATTCGGCTTTTTGAAATGATGGAAACTGGGACAGCCCCTGTGATCATTTCGGACGACTGGATGCCGCCGATGGGGCCGAAATGGGAAGAGTTTGCTTTGTTTATTCCCGAGCGAGAAATCGGCTCGCTGTATGAGAAGATAAAGGCGCATGAGGCAGAATACATTCAAAGAGGAGAACTAGCACGGAAGGCATGGGAACAATACTTCTCTTCCGAGAATCACTGGGAATTTATAATGGCATCACTCCGTCATATTAAGAAGCAACAGAAATATCCTGAAATAGTCTATGTTAGAGCACTGGTGTTGTTGCTGGTGCAGTCATGGCTACGCCCCAAAATCGAAGCCTTAAAGTGGCGCATACGTGCTGTAATCAGAAAGTAGTTGCGAATACATCCAATTACCTGGTCCGCTATATGTTGACGAAATACACTATATTCTTAGGCAAGATACTTACAATTAATGAAACACAAATACGCATAGAAAACCATTGAAAATATCGCATTACAACACCTTTGCAGATGGTGGGGCAGCCGTTTTGATGTTGCGTCTGCACAAGGCGATAACAGATATGGGATACGACAGTAGCATACGTTATCGGAAAGGGAATCTGTTCTTGAAGGAAGCGCTACGTCTTGAATATTGCCAGAGCTGGATCGACCGCCAACGCGAACGAATCCAACACGGATTTGAAAGTTGGGCCACAGTTTTAGATTCCACCAGTTCATATGGTCGCTGCCGCCTTCATAAACCTACGTTGCCGCCCGTCGCCGATGAAACAGCAGATATCATTCATCTACATTGGATTAGCCGGTGGCTGGATTTGCCGAGCTTTCTCAACGGCATTTCCAAGCGGGTTCCGATCGTCTGGTCGATTCACGATATGAGTCCAATTGCGGGTGGATGTTTTATAGATATTGGTTGCGACCAGCTTGGAAAGGCATGTCACTGTTGCCCGCTGCTTAAGGCGCCATTCGATCGGTTGCTAGCGGCGCGGGAATGGAAGCGTCGTTCCCGTGCATTTGCAGGTCGTCGAATATATGCTGTTGGAAACAGCGCTTTTACCACAGGCCTAATAAAAAAATCAGCCTTGTTCCGCGATATGGAAAGAATAGTTACGATTCACCCAGGATTGAATGTTAGAGAATTCATCCGGCACGACAAAGTTGAAGCCCGGAAGTTGCTAGGTATTGCTTCCGATCGTTTTGTTCTCGGTTTTGGGGCAGCGGCGATTACGGACAAGAACAAGGGATTTTACCGGTTCCTCGATGTGGCAGAAAAAGTGGCGGAACGAATGGGTTCACTGGATGTTTTGGTGTTTGGCGATGGTCTATCAGCGGCGGGCAACCAACAGATCAAAGTGCATGGCTTGGGCAGATTGTCCTCCCCATCGCTTCAGAGTCTGGTGTATTCAGCCATGGACGTTTTTGTGGTGGCGTCACGGATGGAGACCTTTGGCCAGGTAGCCACCGAGGCGCAGGCTTGCGGCACGCCGGTATGGGCCTTTGATGTTGGCGGATTGCGTGATGCGATTCAACCCGGTGTTACCGGTAATCTGATTCCGTTTCCCGATACCAGCAGGATGGCAGAAAGCATTTGCCTTGCGCAGGGGGCGGGCAGTCTGGTGGCAATGGGCGACCGCGCGGCTGAATGGGTGCGGCAAATCTTTCCGGCTGAGAAGATGGCCGAACTATACTTGAACCTTTACCGCGATGCGTTGGGGGCAAAATGAGCGAGCCGACGAACATCGTGTTTTGTGCCGACAGGCGAGTGCTGCCTGGACTCCATGTGGCGGCTTATTCGGTGGTGGCAAACCATCAGGATTCCAATTCGTTAATATTTGTGCATATTTTTTCGGATGACCTTACGCCGGATGACGTTGTTTTGCTGAATGAAACCCTTCACGGCACAGGTCGGAAATATTTACTGGAGATGCATGCAATTGCGACCAGAGACTTTTCGAAGTTTCCCTCTATGTCGGGCAGTTGGGGAGCCTATTTCAGGCTGTTGGTGCCCCAGATGCTGCCGGTGGAACGAATCATCTATTTGGATGTGGATACGGTGTGCCATTTGGATGTCCATGATTTCATGGGGTTAGATTTGGGCAATCATCCGGCGGGTTTTGTGGCTGAGGCAACCATAGGGCACACAGCTGACACCTTGTTAAACGAGCTATTGCCGAATAATCACCTCAAGCCATGCTTGAATTCAGGGGTGATGGTAGTGAACCGTAAACTCTGGATGGAAAAGAGAGTCACTGAAAAATGCATGGATTTTCTTCATTCAAAGCCGGTGCTTTATCATGACCAATCAGCCTTGAATTACGTATTATCGGATGACTGGCAGCTGTTGGATACGCGATTAAATTTTATCTGCAATTGGCGGAAAAATTGGCCATTCCTGCGGGACGAAACCCAATTAAAAGGCAAGTTGATTCACTTTTTAGACAACCCAAAGCCGTGGGATTTTCTAGGCGAGTGGGTGCATCCACAATATCAACTATGGCGATCGGTGCTGGTCAAGACGGCGATGAAAAGCTTTCGGTCGTGGCATTCCACGCCATCCCGTAAGCTGCCAAAAACTCGCGATGCGTGGACTGGCTATAAGAAAGCAATGAAAGACCGGTTGTTATTTACTGGCTACTCGCGCGGTTGGTTGAAACGCGTGAAGGGGATCCCCCAGGGAGACTGATTTGAAATGCTTCAAGATATAACTGACAGCCGCCCCGATAGATGTCAAAAGCGGCCCATCTTTTCTGCCATTCGAGCGTTAAATTAGATGCAACCAGAGATTTCTGTAATCATACCAACATCGCGCCGCCCCGCCAGTCTGCGGCGGGCTTTAGATAAGATCCTAGTGTGTGAACCGGCCCCGGCGGAAGTGTTGGTTCACGTTGACGCGGGGGACACAGAAACCGTGCCGATGATCGAGCGTGAATTTGCCGACAAGGCGACATGGTTTCAAAGCGAAATTACCCAAGGGCCCGGCGGAGGGCGAAACCACCTTCTTCAAAGGGCGAAATATCCGATTGTGGCTAGTTTTGATGATGATTCTTGGCCGTTCGACAAGGATTATTTTGCAACGGCGTCGCAGTTGATGTGGGCAAATCCACAAGCTGGAGTTCTCACAGGACGAGTTACCAGCCGCGGCGAAACACCAGCGGAAAAGACTGACGCATTGACGCAAACAGCATCGTTCGAAGGTGGCGCCTGCGTCCATCGGCGGGAGGCGTTTTTCTCAACTAGCGGATTCTTGCCGTTGCGCTATGCCTATGGAATGGAAGAAGTTGATGTGGCATTACAATTATTGGATAAGGGTTGGGTAATTCTGCGAACTTCATCTTTGCGAATCTTTCATGATTCTGAATTGCAACACCATATCAGTCCAAAAATCAATGCCAAGCACATCACCAACACAGCACTCTTGGCGTATCTGCGCTATCCCATCGGCTACTGGCCTCTTGGTATATTGCAGATTATGAACCGTATTCTTTATTCGCTAAAAAAGAGAAGATTTCAGGGTGTCTTGAACGGATTGCTGGCCATACCATTCATCATTGGAAAGTATCGCCGTTATCGCCAACCTGTAAAATCAGACACACTCCGACGTAGCCGGAAACTGTTAAAGCAAAAATGACAAATTGAAATGTTGAAATTAGAAAGTTGCAAGCAGAGATGCAAAACCGAAGCAGAAAGTTGGAAGGCAAAAGCTGAAAACTGACAAGCTGACAAGCTGAAATGGGACTACGAGACCACGGGACGAAAGGCTACGGACGACGGAGGACGGAAGCCGGAGATCAGAAATCAAAGGTCGGATGAAATTTTTCACGGCCATTAATATTTTGGCGTCAACGTTGGCGGTGCAGTCCGCGACGTTGAACGTCACGGACTTTGGTGCGCGCGGCGATGCGATTTCCATCACGGCCAACACAGTTACGGGTTCGTCGGTCGTCACGGTCCAGACCAGCAACGCGCTTTCCGGCGCGGACATCGGCAAGCTGATGCTCCTGTTTGGTGCGGGACCGGCCACCACGCCGACCAATCATCAGGATTTGATTGCCTCAATTGAGCAGGTGAACAACGGCACCAACATCACCTTGTCGTTGCCGACGGGTGCGACTTCAAATGATGTTTATTGCACTTATGGCACACAGAATGCGGAAGCCTTTCAACGTTGTGCGGATGCCGCCACTGGAACCAATACCATCATCAAAATTCCAGCGGGCAATTATCTGCTGGTGCCGCCACTGCAAGTGACCGGTTTTGAAATGAAAAGCGGAGGCGGACCGGTTGCCGCAGCGGTGGTGCTTCGCAAGGGCGGCATTCGTTTTCTGGGCGAGGGAATGGCGAACACGATTTTGACGGGTTGCGGTGCATGGAAGCTTCAGGGAAAATTTGCCCATCGGGGACAGTTGTTTGTCTGCCAGGGCCCGGTGACCAACAATTACCCGCTGATGTTTGAGGACTTGACGATGGATGGCGGGATGCTGATAGGGAACACTTCCAATCATGGATTTCCCGCCAGCGTGCGCGATGGTTCCGGTTGGGATGAAACGCATGATGCCGTGGTGGACAGGGGCACTCCACCACTTCATGCCTTCAAGGCTTTCCGCAACTGCCGTTTTGTCCATTGGCGCGGTGAAATGCTTAAAAGCAACTCATCTTGGACGAACGGATTCATAGAGGTGACCCATTGTGTCTTCGAGGATGGCGATGCCTCCGCATTTAACTTTACCTTTGCGCACGTCATTAGTGGCTGCACATTTTCCAATCTGGATATGGCGATGGAGTTTTACGAAGGCTACATGAATGGGCCGTCCATGTTTGAAAACTCAAAGGTTCGAGATGTGCGGGCGGATTTGGTGATTGTGGGGGCACTGACAAACCATGTGACACCGGCTTATTCCATCAGGAATAACAAGTTGGAATCGAAGGACTTTGGCATTTTGCTCGGCCCGGCCAGAAATGTCGTAATCTCTAGCAATCGCTTTTCCGGCCAGGGATTTGCCATTGGAACCGGTGCCGGTTATCAAGGGAAAGACTGCAATGGCAACATCATAATCGAAGACAATCTGTTCACGAACGTTGGCACGGTTTTTTTGGTTCAAGCCAATGGTGTGGATCGGATGGAAAATGTCGTTGTGCGCAACAACGCGGCGTTCAAAGGGCAGGTTTTTGCCGATGGCTGGGGCTGGAGCACCAACATATCTTTTGTCGACAACATCGCGTCGGGATTCACAACCGGATTAAGAGGCATGCGATTGCAGGGGCAATGGTATCTGGATGATTTTTCCAACCAGTTTCCGCCGCATGTAATCAGCGATAGCGTCGGAACCAGCAACACCATCACATATGCTTTTGGCAGATTTCAACAAACCAGCACGTCAAAGACAAATTCGACGTTCTGGATCGACGATTCAAAGCCGGAGAAAATTCCTACCAGTGCCATTTTGGAAATCACGCACAAAGGAAAATGTGCCGCACCGCTATATCTTTCCACCACACGGTTTGGTGTTGCGCCGGTAACGATGTCCCAAGATGGTTGCACCATCCAGTGTGCATGGACAAACGGCGTTTGGAGTGTTGTTTCCTCGAATCCCAACAGATGATTTGGTTCTGTATTCAAAACGGAGCGCGGGAACATTATGCGATACCCCGGGCGCTGAAACTTTCAGGACGGCTGGACACGCTGTTGACGGAAGTGTGGGCAGGGCCGGTGCTGCGGCGTCTGGCATTTGGCCCGTTGCGAACCGTCGCAACGCGCTTTCATCAAGATTTGGCAAACGCCCGCGTGGTGGACTGGACATGGAAAACTCTGATCAGCCGAATTACCCAAACACCGAAACACCGAAACACCAACCCTTACGGCTGCTTCCTTCGCGATGGGCGGTGGTTTTCAGAGAACGTGCGGAATTATCTGGTCCGGCATGGGACCGATGTGCGGGGCAAGGTGATTTTTTCCTACGACACGACCGCGCTGGAATTGTTCCGCTGGGCAAAGGAACGCGGCGCGATTTGCGTTCTCGGCCAGATGGATCCCAATCGTGTGGAATCGGAACTGGTTCAGGACGAGGAGAAGCGGTGGCCGGGGTGGGCGATAGCAGAGCGTGGAGAGCAGAGCGCAGAGGGCAGGGCGAAAAATTTAGAAGAATACTTTCAACGCCGCGAGCGAGAATGGGCTTTGGCGGACCGCATCATTGTGAATTCGCGCTGGTCGTTTGATGCGCTCGTCAAACAAGGCGTGCCAGCAGAGAAACTGGCGGTGATACCACTGTGCTATGAGGTGCCAAGCGCAGAGCGTGGAGCACAGAGCGGGGGCGAGACTACTCCAACCGCCAAACACCAAACGCCAAGCATGGTTCGCGTGCTTTTTTTGGGCCAGGTCATATTGCGCAAGGGCATTCAATATCTGGTGGAGGCTGCGAAGTTGCTGGAAAAAGTGCCGGTGCATTTTGATGTGGTGGGCGGGATCGGTATTTCAGAGGAGTCAGTGAAGTTGGTGCCGGCCAACATGACTTTTCACGGTTCGGTGAGCCGAGATCGCGCGGCGGCATGGTATCGGCAATGCGATGTATTTGTGCTGCCAACAATTTCAGATGGCTTTGCCATCACGCAACTGGAGGCGATGGCCCACGGGTTACCGGTGATTGCCACGCCAAATTGCGGCGGGGTGGTATCGAACGGTATGGATGGATTTATCGTGCCAGCGCGGGATGCCGTTGCGCTGGCGCAAGCGATCCGACGCTATCAGGCAGAACCGGGTTTGCTGCAGTCGCAACAAGGAGCGGCACTGGCAAAATCGAAACAGTTCACGCTCGACAAGCTGGCGGAAGGACTGGCGGCGTTGGAAGATAATTTGAGATATGACAACGGACCACTGACCACCGGCCACTGACTTTCTGCTTTCTGCACTCCGATTTCTATTTTAGTTTGTTGGCTCATGTTTGAAACACTTTTAGTGCTGCCGACTGCATTTTGGGTGGTCATGTCACTGCTGGCTGCGGGTATGTTGTGGTCATCAACCGGCCAGCTTAGAAATGGCATCGGGCTGCCCATGCTGGCGGTTTTGGGCACGACAGCGGTTTGGTATGCAGGGGATGCACTTTACAATGATTATCGAGGCGATTATGCGCAGAAATTTACGTCCGCAGTGCTGACGAATGCATGGTGGCAGGTGGCATGGTTTCTGGCGTTTTTCCTGATTTTGACACCAGTCATGCATCGGATGGTCAACAGGCGGCATCGTCATCAGAACAGCCGGATTCTTGAGATGCTCAAAGCTGGCACGGTCGAGCCGTTGTTTCAATTGCGTTTGAATGACCTGTTCTGGATTTGTGCGGTCGTGTGGCTGGCACTGGCCATAATCGCCAGTATTCGATTGGGAAATGAGGCTCCCTCTTTTTTCTTACCATTCTTGGGCCAAGAGGCGAATCCCTGGAGCCGAGGCCGAATTGGTGGCGGCTTTGATGCACTTTTGTCGCTCGCTTGGAACCTTCAATTGTTCGTGGCAGCCATGTTCGGTGTGATAACCGCCCTGGCGCGGGATAACCAGGTGCGTTTTCTGGCGTTGGTCGGCTGCCTGATGACTTGGCCATTTTTTATTTTCGGCAGTGCGCGAAACCCCATGTTGGCGGTGGTCGTGCCGGCAATCCTGGCTTGGGTGTTTCTTCGGCTGCGGGGAGGCATGTGGCAGAAAACGGTAGCTTTGGTGGTTTGCTTTTTATTGATCAACGCATGGTTTAGTTTTGTAATTGCCAACCGTTCGTCCATGTCAATTACTACTGCGCTCGAAGAAAGGGGGTTCAACCTGGAAAAGAATGGCGACGTGCATCATGAGGGGCTGAATATGTTTGAAGAACTTTGCTGGATTAACCTTTTCCTACAGGATGGCACTTTTAATCCACCGTGGGGACAGGAATACCTTGCCGAAATAGCCAACCCAATTCCACGAACCCTGTGGCCGGGGAAGCCGTTGATTGGCATTGATTACGCCATCGCGCGTGGACAATCTTTCAATAGTGGGCAGGCGGGAGTCGGTGCTACCATCTCAACGGGTATGATAGGACAAGGAGTCGTTAATTTTGGGCGGGTTCTTGGCCCGG
The DNA here is from genome assembly GCA_964475285.1 of uncultured Bifidobacteriaceae bacterium. Lineage (GTDB taxonomy): Bacteria > Verrucomicrobiota > Verrucomicrobiia > Limisphaerales > UBA11358 > UBA11358. Next base: position 19,143 of record CAYYWB010000008.1, read on the forward strand.
CCTTCGCGGCGCTGCTCATGAGCCTTTGGGCGGTGGGGCTTGCACGCCTTGACTTGGAGGGTCAGAAAGTGGGGCGGATTCCATTGTTTGCTTTGGGGATTATCCTGACATTTAATCTGGGTCGGGACATCACACTGATCACGCTTTACACATTCGTGTTTGGTTCGGCCATCGTCTGGTGGCTTGAATGGCGTGAAAAATCAAATCGGCGGGCGTCCGCGTCTGGCCGGCATAAGCAGTTTGCTTCACGCAAAGGTCGGGACAAACGCCGAAATGTGCGGCCGCCCGCAGAGCCAAGCCCACACGTTGTGACTACGGCAATTAGCCTTGAACCTGATTCCCCGCCAAAGCCGCAAATCTGATACAACGCATTTGACAGCACGGAATTTCAGCGTGGTCGTCGTCACGAACCAAACCTCGCCGTATCAGGTGGAATTCATGGATGCGGTTGCGCAGGCGGGTGGAATTGATTTGCGCGTGGTCTATCTCCATTCGCAACGGCCTGGACGGAGCTGGCGACTGCCTGAAATAAATCACACACACATCATTCTGGACGGGGACCAAGGCCAATACGCCCAGGCACGCCAATGGGTGGATGACGCGGGATTGGCAGTGTTCGGCTACTATCGGGATGCGTTCGCCTATGAATTAATGCAACGCCGCGCACGGCTCAAAATACCATGGTGCTTCTGGGGTGAGCGAATGGGCATTACCCGTTTCGGATGGGCGGGGTCAGTTTATCGCCTGTGGAAACTTCGCCGGCTTCATCGGTCACCTGCGGCCATCTGGGGTATTGGTGAATATGCCCTTGAACGCTACCGGCGGGAATTCGGGAGCCGGCGTATTTATTGCAACGTGCCCTACTTTTCAAACCTATCACGGTTTTCGCCATCCACTCCGCGCGACTTCTCCGGCAATGAACGCCGGGTCTTATATTCCGGTTCCTTGATCGAGCGCAAGGGGGTGGACGTGCTGGCCCAGGCTTTTTGCAAGGTTTCGCGCCAATGCAATAATTTGCGGTTGACATTCCTTGGCGAGGGACATTTGCAGCACGATTTGGAACGTCAATTGAGGGAGTGCGCCGACCGGGTTTCCTTTGTCGGTTTCAAGGACTGGCAGGGATTGCCGGGGTTTTATCATAAAGCTCATATCCTCTGCGTTCCTTCACGACACGACGGCTGGGGATTGGTTGTGCCGGAAGGGTTGGCGTCGGGACTGCCGGTCATCGGCACCACCAAAACCGGGGCCGCGCTTGAACTCATCCAGCCCAACCACAATGGATGGCTGATTGATCCCGGCAATGTGCGGCAGTTGGCTGACGTGCTGGAGACCATTTCAAGGCTCTCTGCGGAACAAATGGCGCAGTGCTCCTCTTTTGCGGTTGCAAGCGTGGTAAATCATTCGCTCGCGGCTGGTGTGAGTCGTTTCAAAGCAGCCGTGGCTGCCACGCTCGCCGCTTGGAATTAAACTCCGTCATCACATTTCTGGTCTCCGGCTACTGCATTTTGTGAACATCGCGCACATCCAGGGAATTTTCTCGCCGGAACACGGCGGGCCGGCCCGGTCTTTGGCCAACTATTGCCGGAGTCAAGCCGCCGCCGGACATCGCGTTGGCATTTGGGCGTTGGAAGGATTTCCCCACACCTCCGCCGCCATAAGGTTGCCGCCGCCGGTGGAAATGCACGTTTTTCCGGTGGACAAACCGGCAAGGCTGGGTGGTTCAACATTGATGCGATCACAATTGGCACAGGCCCTGCCTGCGGACATTTATCATCTGCACGGGGCGTGGTTGCGGGCGATGCATTACGGCGCGGTTGAGGCCGCGCGCCGGAAACGCCCGTATGTGCTGGAATTGATGGGCATGTATGAGCCGTGGGCGTTGCGGCAAAAGTGGCTGCAAAAACAGATGGCTCGCTGGTGGTTTCAAGACCGCATTTTGCGTGAGGCCGCCTGTTTGCATGTGAATTCAAATCAGGAGGCGGAATTTATTCGCAAGCTGGGTTTCAAAGCGCCCATTGCGGTGATTCCAGTCGGGGTGGACGTGCCGGATTTGAGCGTAGCGCAAAGCGCGGAGCGCAAGGCGGTCAGCGGTCAGTCGTCAGTGGTCAGTCGTCCGCTCCCATCTCCCAACTCCCATCTCCAAGTTCCCATAGGATTGGCCGGTCGTCCGTTTATCCTGTATCTGTCGCGCATTCATCCCAAGAAGGGACTGGATTTGCTGATTCGCGCATGGAGCAAGGAGCAAAGCGGGAAGGGTTCTGCGCCCGGCGCCACGCCCTCTGCGCTTCGCGCATCGGAAAACTGGCTTTTGGTGATCGCGGGGACGGGTTCGCCGGAATATGTGAGCGAGTGCCGTCAGTTGGCGGAGCGGCTTGGGGTCGCCAAGCAATGCCTTTGGGCGGGCCATGTTGATGAAGCGCAAAAGAGCTGGCTGTTTGGTCATACACAGTGTTATGTGCTGCCGACCAGCAGCGAGAATTTCGGGAATGTGGTTGCCGAGGCGCTGGCGCATGGGACGCCGGTCATCACCACGCTTCACACGCCGTGGACGGATTTGCCGAAGCATCATTGCGGCTGGATTGTGGACAACACGGAGGCTGAATTGTGCCGGGCATTGAATGAAGCGATGAAGTTGAACGCGGCAGACCGGCAAGAGATGGGGAAAAATGGCGCAAAACTGGTTCGCGAACATTATTCGCTGGAACTGGTGTGCAGGAATATCCAAGCCGTGTATGAGTGGGTGCTGGGCGGGGGATCGAAGCCGGGATGCGTCGTCTAAAGAAAAATGCTGAAAGCTGAAATGCTGAAATACTGAAATAGGAAAAGCTGAAACTTGAAAGCGGAGACCTGAAACCTGAAAACAAAAGTTGAAAACAGAAATTGCCGCGAAGAGGCGCAAGAGGCACAAAACTGAAATGCTGACCCGCCTTTATCCGATTTTGGCGCGGCAAGAAGCTGATTCGACACCTCACCCACGAGGTTCAAATAATGGTAGGGCGCGTCACTCCGTGCGCGCCGACCTTTGCGTCCTTTGCGGTTGATAAATTTGGTGTATTTCGAGTATTTCGCGGTTAAAAACTTTGCGCCTTTGCGTCTTGGCGTGAGAGCTGTTTCAGTTTTTTATGAATGTTGATCTTTCAAAATTTTCCACCGGCAACTTTGACCGGGGCGCCGGACCTTTGAAAGAGAGTCTCTGGATTCTGGCGGGCCTGTTCCTGTTCCGGCTTTGTCCATTCAAGCTGTCCGGCCTGAAATGCGCCGTGCTCCGGGCCTTTGGCGCGAAGATCGGGCGGGGCGTGGTCATCAAACCGCGCGTCACGATCACGTTTCCGTGGAAGCTCACGCTGGACGACCATGTCTGGCTGGGCGAGGAATGCTGGCTGCTGAATCTCGCGCCCATTGTGATTGGAAGCCACGTGTGCATTTCGCAGCGGGCCTTTCTCTGCACGGGCAATCATGATTACAAATCGCCGGCGTTTGATTTGCTAATTAAACCCATCCGTGTGGAACAAGGCGCATGGATTGGCGCCTGCGCGTTTGTCGGCCCCGGCGTCACGGTGGGCAGTCATGCGGTTTTGACGGCGGGTTCGGTGGCGACAAGTGATTTGCAGGCATTCGGGATTTATCGCGGCAATCCGGCGGCGCGGGTGAAGGAAAGAAATATCGGAGAAACCTGAAACTTGAGACCGGAGACCTGAAGGGCTGACAACAAAAACCATAGCCACAAGAATGCACATTTTTCTTGCGACTTTTGCGCTTTTTTGCGGCAGAACCAATTTATGTCAAAAAGCCTTGCAGAATGATTGATGGCAGGATGATAAAACGCCGGAACGCCGATCACCGTATCGGCCCGCCGCGGCTTGAAAACCAAATGCAGATATGAATCGGTTCGTGTGTTTCGTGTCTTTTGTGGTTAAAAACATCGCGCTCACGCGTCTTGGCGTCTTTGCGTTAAATAATCCGTGTTTCATCCCTGCAATTCGTGTCTGATTTCAGGTTTCAGGTTTCAAGTTTCAGCCTTTGATTTTGTGTGTTCATCCGCGGTTGAAAAATACTTGAAGCGGAAAGATTGCCACCTTGCAAAAATACTTATTTTAAGTATATTTCAGGCATGATTGTAACCGCCACACAACTGGCCACAGACAGCAACGGGGTGATTGATCGCGTTGTTGAACGCCATGAAAAGGCCGACATTCGCCGCCATGGAAAAATCAAGGTGGAGATGCGGCGCAAAGCCGGGGTATCCAAGTCTGAACTTTTGGAAATTCTGGCGTCCGTGCGGTTTTCCGCCCGGGAGCAGGTCCAGTTGGCCGCCGCCATGAAACAGGCAAACGAGGTTTTGGGTTATGCCGGTGGCCATTGACACCAGTGTTCTGATCCACGCGGAAAAATCCGGCGAATTTGAAAACTTGCTGCCGGACGACGAGGCGACCTTTTACATTCCCGCCCATGCGGCGGCGGAATTTCTGGTGGGCGCACACCTCCCCAAGTCTGCGCATTTGCGGGAGCGCGCCCGGAGCATCTATGAAAACAAGTTCAAGCTGCTGGTGGATTTGTTTGATGAAAAAGACGCCGCGCAACTGGCCCTGATGATTTCAGAATTGCGCAAGGCCGGGCGGCAAATGGGATTCTTTGACGCCGCCATTGCCGCCACGGTCATGGCGCGGGGCGATTCACTGCTTTGTCTGGACGGGGACTTTGACCGGCTGAAGGGAAGGATTGATTTGTTGAAGCCTTAACCCGGCGGATGGCGCCAAGCCCAAAGGGCAAAGCGGAGGATGGAAACCGGAGACCTGAAACCTGAAATCTGAAACCTGAAATCTGAAACAAGTTAAATCCGCCAATTCCGCCAATTTCCACGAATTTGATTATGCCTTTTCTTAATTCGCGCCCGTTCGCGTAATTCGCGGATATACTTTGCGTTCTTGGCGTCTTGGCGTGAGATAATCCCCGTGGCAGCCGGGGCTATGAGGCTCAAATAATGGCAGGGCGTGTCACTCCGTGCGCGCCATCTTTTGCGTTCATTGTGGTCAATAAATTTCGTGCATTTCGAGACCACAGTTCGCGTTTGCGAAAGTCAATATTTGGGGCATCCAACTTGTGGAGGCTTGGACAGCCAATTTCGCGGTTAAAAACTTCACGCTCTCCGCGTCTTAGCGGGATAAACCGTTTTGCTTTTGATGAAACGCCATCGCCTCCTGAAAATCCTGTTCGCAGCCGGCTTGTTGCTGGTGCTGCTGGCGGCGCTGGCATGGTTTTTTCCGCAGCAAGTGCTGACCATGGACAGCGGGCAGGTGAAGGGGGATGTGCTGGTGGTGATGGGCGGCACTCCCGACCGGGCCGTTCGCGCGGCGGAATTGTTCAAGCAGGGCGAAGCGCCCAAAGTTCTCGTCAGCGGACTTGGCGACAGCGCATCGAACCGGAAGCTGCTGGAGCAAAATGGCGTGACCAACACGGCCATCATTCTGGAAGGCAAATCGCGCACGACGCGGGAGAACGCGGAGTTTTCCATCCCCTTGCTACGGCAGATGGGCGCCAGGCGTGTGATTATCGTGACGAGCTGGTATCATTCGCGGCGGGCGTTGATGTGTTTTGAGCATTACGCGCCGGACATCCAGTTTTATTCGAGGCCGTCCTATTTCGGGTATGGGGGGGAGGCGCAAAGCGCGAAGGGCGTGGCGCAAAGCGCTGGGAGCGGAGGACGGAAGGCGGAGGACGGAAAAGCGATGCACCTCATCCGGCCTGCGGCCACCTTCTCCCCATCGGATGCGGAGAAGGAAAAGGCGCAGCAGAAGGCGGAGTGGAAGCGGGTGAGGGGTTACGCGAACTCCGAGTATTTCAAACTGCTCGGCTACTGGGTGTGTTACGGGGTGGCACCGGTTTAGAGACCTGAAACTTGAGACCGGAGACCGGAGACCTGAAACTTGAAAACTTATGGATGAGCGAAAAAACGACATGAAACGCAGGACAAAGGCATTTGCAAGTGCCGTCGTGCGATTCTACATCAGCTTGGACAAAAGCCGCGAAGAGATTCGTATTTTGGGGAAGCAGCTTCTTCGTTCGGGCACCTCGGTGGCAGCCAACTACCGGGAAGCTTCCCGCGCCCGTTCCGATGGCGAATTCATTTCAAAAATCGAGCAATGCGCCCAGGAAGCTGACGAAAGTCAATTATGGCTGGAACTTTTGCAGGATGATTGCACTGTTCCGGAAAAAGATGTCGAACCGATTTGGCGGGAAGCCAACGAACTGATCTCCATCTTCGTCACCATGTCCGTAAATACCAAGATGCGGCTGCAAAGGGAGACATGAGTTTGTGATTTCAGGTTTCAGGTTTCAGGTTTCAAGTTTCAGGCAGAAGCTATGGCTTCTGCCGCTCGCCTGGTTGTGGTTCGTCCTCATCAACGACCTGCGGGTCGAATGGACGGTGAATCCACAATACGGCTACGGCTGGGCCGTGCCGTTTCTTTGCGTCTTCCTCATCTGGCAGAAATTCCAGACGCCGGGGACCAGTGGTCAATGGTCAGTGGTCAGTAGTCGAAAAATGGAAGCTTGCGCGCCTGCCGGGGGAAAATTTCAGGTTTCAGGTTTCAGGTTTCAGCTTTTCGTGCTGGCGCTTTGCGCCTTGCTCTACGCTCCCACGCGACTGGTTGAAGAGGCGAACCCCGACTGGCGGCTGGTGAGCTGGGCGCTGGCGATTGAGGTCGTTGGATTGACATTGATTTGTGTCCGCCTCGCGCTTGGCGCACAGCGCTTGGCGCAGCTTGTTTTCCCCGTCTGTTTCTTCCTCGTGGCGGTTCCCTGGCCGACGGGTATAGAAACGCCATTGATTCAAGGGTTGACCCGGCTCGATACCATCATCACCACCGAACTGCTTGGCTGGATTGGCATTCCCGCCATCCCGCACGGCAACGTCATCGAGGTGGCCACGGGCATGGTGGGCATTGACGAGGCGTGCAGCGGCATCCGGTCGTTCCAAGCGACCCTGATGATTTCCCTGTTCCTCGGGGAATTCTATTCGCTTGGCGCATGGCACCGGGCGCTTTGCGTGTCCGCCGGCTTTGCGCTGTCGGTTCTTTTCAATCTCGCGCGGATGTCGCTCCTGGTGTGGGTCGCGGCGCGAAAAGGCATCAATGCCATCGCGACATGGCATGACCCTGCGGGTGTGACGGTTCTGGTCGCATGCTTCTTCAGCCTGTGGGGGATGGGTGTTTGGTTGCAAAGCGCAAAGCGCAAAGCGCAGAGCGCAAAGGGAGGAGCGCAGAGCGCAGAGCGCAAAGCAAAGATCGAACCCTCAACTTTCAACTTTCAACTTTCAACTTTGCGAAAGGTCGGCCTTGCGCTTGGCATTTGGATTGTCATCAGTGAAGCCGGGATCGAAGCCTGGTATCGTTCGCACGAGGCGCGCCAGCCGGCGGCGATCCAATGGACGGTCTCGTGGCCGACGAACAATGCAACTTTCAAAGAGATGGAGATTGCACCAGTGACGCGGCAATTGCTGCGCTACAGTGACGGGCGCCTGGCAGAATGGCAAGAAGGCGGGCTGGGCTGGCAGGCGGTATTTCTTCATTGGAAAACTGGCGCCATCTCCCTGCGGCTGGCCGAGGAACACACCCCCCAAACCTGTCTCCCCACGGCCGGCCATGACTTCGTTGGTGGCGATGAAATCCAATACCTCACCGTTCACGATTTGAAGATGCCATTCCGTTTCTATCAAATCACCGACACGCCCCAACCCACATTCCTGGCTTACTGCCTGTGGGATGACCGCGCAAGCACACGGAGCTTCGAGTCGGCGCCTATAACCCGTGCATCGCGGCTGCTGCCGGTGCTGGCCGGCCAGCGCGCTTCCAGCAAGCGCACCATTCAAATCGCCGTGACCGGCGCGAATGACCTGGTCTCGGCGCAGGCCGCCCTGCGCGCGGAATTGCAACAACTGGTGGTAGTGAAGCCGGATGACATTCAGAACTGAATTCGCCGCCCTCGCACCCTTCGAGCCGGGACGGCACCCGGCGTTCCAAATAATTCCGTCACCAAAAAGTTCCCGTGTTCATATTAAACCATCTGTGGTTGCTTCATCCCGGAATGTTTTTTCTAGCTTCCTCCTCCGGCGCGCCTTTTACTCGCCTTGCCTATGACTAAAAAGAAGGTCTTCGTCAGCGGTTGTTTCGACATGCTGCACAGCGGGCATATCCGCTTCCTGGAAAAGGCGGCAAGGCACGGGGACGTGCATGTGGCGCTGGGGTCGGATCGCACGCTGGTTGGCTTGAAGGGCCGGACACCGGTCACCACCGAGAAGGAACGCAAGTATATGCTCGAAGCCGTCCGGCATGTGAAGCGATGCACCATCAGCCGCGGAACGGGCATTTTGGATTTTGTGGACGAACTCAAGCGGGTGAAGCCGGACATTTTCATCGTGAACGAAGAGGGCAACACCCCGGCCAAGGCCGAACTCTGCCGGCGTCTGGGAATCCGGTATCTCGTGCTGGAGCGCGATCCGCAGGAAGGTTTGCCGGCGCGCTCCACGACCAGCCTGCGTCAGGAATGTCAGATCCCGTATCGGCTGGACCTGGCCGGGGGATGGCTGGATCAACCGTTCGTTTCAAAACATGGTGCGGGGCCGGTGCTGACAATCAGCCTTGAGCCGACGCTGGAGTTCAACGAGCGCAGCGGCATGGCTTCCAGCACGCGTCGCCGGGCGGTTGAATTGTGGCATACGGACCTTCCCAAGGACGACCGGCACAAGCTGGCGCGAATGTTGTTTTCCTATGAGAACCCGCCGGGCACGGTGCAGTTTTCCGGGTCGCAGGATTCCATCGGCATCGTTTTTCCGGGGTTGAACCGGCTGGATTATCGCGGCGCATTCTGGCCGGTGAAGATCACATCGGTGGACAACGAAGATGTGCTGACCTGGCTGGAACAACATTTGCGGCTGGTCCCGCTGGGGCCGCGCAAATCGGGGTTCGATGTTTTCAAGGGCAGGCGGATTACGCCGGGCCGCGTGCGGGCGCTCGCGGATGCAGCGGATGGCTGCTGGCGGGCGATTTTGAAGCGCGATCTGGAGGCGTTCGGACGGCATTTCCGCGCGTCATTTGAGGCGCAAGTCGGCTTGTTTCCCGCAATGTCCAGCCCGAAGGTGCGGGCAACCCTCCGGCAATACGCCGGCTCGGCGCTCGGCTGGAAATTGTCCGGCGCGGGCGGCGGCGGTTATCTTGTCCTGGTAACGAAGAATGAAATGCCGGGAGCCATCAAATTGAAAATCCGGCGGCCGGAACGTTGAGTTTCATTTTTTGAAAATCCTTCTTCTCAATCAGACTTTTTATCCCGATGTGATGGCCACCGGCCAGTATCTTGGCGAACTGGCGGCGGCGCTGGCGGAAAAGGGGCATGAGGTCACCGTTGTCACCGGACGCCGGGCTTATGACGAGCCAGAAAAGTTGTTTCCCGCCCGGGAAACGTGGCGCGGCGTTCGCATCGTCCGCATCTCTTCCACCCGTTTCGGCAAAAGGGCCAAATGGCGGCGCGCGGCGGATTTCGCCAGCTTCATTGTGAACTGCTGCGCCCGGCTCGTGTTTATGCGACGGCATGATGTTGTCATGGCGCTCACCACGCCGCCGCTCATTTCGTTCATCGGCGCGTGGAGGGCGAAACTGTGGCGGGCGCGGTTTTGTTATTGGGTCATGGACATGAATCCGGACGAGGCGGTGGCCGCCGGCTGGCTGCGGGCGGATTCGTTCCTGGGCAGAATGCTGGAGCGGATGTCGCGGTTCAGTTTCCGCCGGGCGAACCGGATCATCGCGCTGGACCGGTTCATGCGCGACCGCATCATAGCCAAGGGGATTGCGCCGGGAAAAATCTCTGTGATTCCGCCGTGGTCGCAGGACAACGACGTGCGCTTTGACGAAGCGGGGCGCGAACAATTTCGGAAGGCACACGGCCTTGCGGGTAAATTCGTCGTCATGTATGCCGGCAACCACAGCCCGGTGCATCCGCTGGACACACTGATGCAGGCGGCGGAGCGGTTGAAGGACGGCCCATCCATCGCCTTTTGTTTCATCGGCGGCGGGAGTGAATTCAAACGTGTGAAACGATGGGCGGAAGAATGGGGAAAAGCAGAAAGCGGAAAGCAGAAAGTGGAAATATTATGCCTGCCGTATCAGCCCTTGAACCAACTCTCGGCCTCGCTGTCAGCGGCCGACGCGCATGCGATTATTATGGGCGCTGCCATGTTGGGACTCGTTCACCCCTGCAAAATCTATAATGCCCTTGCTGTCCAGGTCCCGATCATTTACATCGGCCCCAAGCCCAGCCACGTCACGGAAATCCTGGACCGGCTTGGCGACAAATATCCGTCCATCCGGGTTGCACACGGCGAAGCGGACATTTTGGCGGAGCAAATCCAAGAATTGCGGCAAAAGACAGCGGGCGGACGCCAGCCATCATCAACAGAAGTCACCGCAACTTTTTCAAAAGGCGTTCTGCTGCCGGAACTGATTGCCGCCCTGGAGGAACTTCAGGACGATTAGCGGACTGGCAGAAACATTTGTGATAAAGGCGACCCGGCAACGGGCCGCCTTTTTTGTTTATAGCGACCGGCTGCTCGTTGCAGAAAGGTCGCTCTCCGCAAGACTCTGGCCGTGTTGCCCCCCAACAAGCCTCCCAACAAGGGTTGACAAAATCATAAGAAAAATGGGAGTATTTGTCTTAACCAGATTAAACCAATTCAATGCTGTAATGAGCGACTCCACTGACAGCAAGGCTATTTCGCCCAAGCGGACACCTGAAGCTGGTTCACCCGTTTTGACCGAGGCAGAACGGCACAAGATTCTGGTGGAATGGAATCGGACGGAGCGGGAATATCCGCGAGACAAATGCGTTCATCAGTTGTTCGAGGAACAAGTTGAACGCACGCCGGACGCAGTGGCGGTGATGTTTGAAGAACAATCGCTGACCTACCGGGAACTCAATGTTCGAGCCAACCAACTGGCCCATCACTTGCGCTCGCTGGGCGTGGGACCGGATTCGCTCGTGGCGTTGTGTCTGGAGCGTTCGCTGGAAATGATTGTCGCCATTCTGGGGACGCTGAAGGCCGGGGCCGCCTATGTGCCGATTGACCCTGCCTATCCGGCCGATCGGATCGCCTTCATGCTAGCGGATACGAATGCACCCGTGCTTCTCACACAAGAAACGCTTCGGAAAAAACTGCCGCCAACTCCGGCGAAAGTCATCTGCCTCGACAGCGGTTGGGAAGTCATCCAGCAAGAAAACAAGGCTGCGCCAGCGACTGGTGTTACCGCCGACAATCTGGTTTACGTAATCTACACATCTGGTTCGACTGGACAACCCAAGGGTGTCCTCGTGCCACATCGCGGAGTGGTGCGATTGGTCAAGGGAACAAATTACGTTTCTCTCAGTCCTGCGGATACATTATTGCATCTGTCTCCGATGTCTTTTGATGCGTCCACCTTTGAAATCTGGGGGGCATTGCTCAACGGCGGGAGGATGGTGTTGTTACGGCCAGGGTCGCCAACACCCGCAGAAATTGGCGAGGCCATTCGTCAATACGGGGTCACCATTCTCTGGCTTACGGCAAGTTTATTCCATCTCATGGTGGATGAATGCTTGGATGATTTGAAGCCACTGCGGCAGTTGCTGGCAGGTGGCGATGTGCTTTCACCGGAGCGAGTGCGTAAAGCCTTCCAAGCACTCCCCGGTTGCCGGATTATCAACGGCTACGGACCAACAGAGAACACGACTTTCACCTGTTGCTATGTCGTGACAGACGAACAGGAATCAACTTCGAGTGTCCCAATTGGACGTCCGATTGCCAACACCCGGGTCTATATTTTGGACTCGTCTTTGCAACCCGTGCCAGTGGGTGTGGAGGGTGAATTGTATGCTGGTGGCGACGGGGTGGCACGCGGCTATCTTAACCAATTGCAGTTGACTGCGGAGCGATTTATTCCCGATTTCTTCAGCGACAAGCCTCATGACATGCTCTACCGCACGGGTGATCTTGCCCGTTATTTGACAGACGGTAACATTGAGTTTCTGGGGCGGATGGATTCACAGGTCAAGATTCGCGGGTTCCGGATTGAGTTGGGTGAGATTGAAGCGGTGCTAAGCGGGCATTCAGGAGTGGCCGCTGGTGCGGTGCGGAACCAAGATCGTGGTGGCGGGGACAAGGAATTGGTGGCTTATGTAGTTGGGCGGGAACCAAACACACCATCGATTAATTCGCTGCGACAATGGCTGGGGGAGAAACTACCGGACCACATGATCCCGTCGCGGTTTGTGGCGGTCCCCGCTCTGCCTTTGAACCCGAACGGCAAGGTGGACCGGAAGGCACTGGAGAAGTTGGATGGAGTGGAGTTGACCATCGGCACTGACTATGTGGCTCCGCGCAATGAACGGGAGCGTGAACTCGTTCAAATCTGGCAGGCGGTGTTGCGCCGGGAAAGGATCGGCATTCAGGACAACTTCTTTCATTTGGGCGGTCATTCGTTGTTGGCCGCCGTCATTGTTTCGCAAATCAACCGTCGGCTTGGACTGGAGGTGTCCTTGCGTTGCCTCTTCGAGCATTCCACGATCGAGAAGTTGGCAATCCGATTGGCTGCCGTGGAAAAACAGCAGCAGAAACCTCTCCCTATTGAAAAGGCGGACAGAGGGAAACCGCTGTCAATGTCATTTGGTCAACAACGGATGTGGCTTGTGCGCCAGGAACTGCCCGACCCTGCCACATATAACGCACCGGTATTATATCGCGTCTGTGGCCAGATAAATGTGGAACTGTTGCGGAAAAGTTTGCGGGTCATTCTAAATCGGCACGAGGTGTTGCGGACAGCATTGCTGCTGGAGGGAGACAAAATGGTGCAAAAAATCATCGCTCCCGAGGCAGTGGCGTTCCCGTGGGAGGAAGAGGATTTGCGCGCCGTGCCTGCGGTGGAACGCTCCGCTGTGATGGAACAGTGCTTGACAGAGGAGGTGCGACGACCCTTTGACCTAGCCCATGCTCCGCTTTGGCGGGCCTTGTGGCTGACGCTGGGAGAGGACGAGCAGATGCTAGTGCTGACCTTCCACCATAGCATCGTGGACGAGTGGTCCATGCGCTTGCTGTTCCACGAATGGGAACAGCTCTACGCGTCGGACGCGGATCCCATTGCAGCCGGGCTGGCGGAACTGCAATTGCAGTATGCCGACTACGCGGTGTGGCAGCGAAGGCGATTGAGCGGATCCCTGCAGGAACGGGAACGGGCCTACTGGCACGAACAGTTCAAAGAATTGCCGCCACCGCTGGAGCTGTCGGCGAACCAGACGCAGTTAGCAACACGATGCGGGCGGGGTGCGGTGCATCGGTTCAAGTTATCAGGAACGGTGGCAACGGCGTTGCGGAGATTGGCGCGGCAGGAAGGCACAAGTCTGTTCAGTCTGGTGCTGGTGGCATTCCAAGTATTGATCCACCGCTACACGGGTCAGGGTGACTTTGTGGTGGGCTTGCCGGCAGCCAACCGGGAACGACCGGAGGTGCAGGCGCTGTTGGGCTTCTTCCTGAACACGCTGCCGCTGCGGGCGCGGCTGGAAAGCAATGTGAGTTTTCGGGACTTGGTTGCACAGGTGCGGGAGAAGTTGCGAGAGGCCTTGGAGCACTCGACCCTGCCATTTGAGCAGATGGTTGAGATGGCGGCGCATGGACGAGAAGGCAGTCAAAATCCGCTATTTCAAGTGATGTTCGTGCTGCTCGAGCAGGGGCAGCCCCAGTGGAAATGCGGTCAGGCCACTGCTGAGCCACAGCCGGTAGATACAAAAACCAGCAAGTGCGATTTGCTTCTGGCCATTACCGCTGAAGGTGCGGCGTGGTTGTGCGAACTGGAGTATGCGACGGATTTGTTCACGGCGGAGAGCGCAGAGCAGATGGCCATCCATTTTGAAGAACTGTTGCGCTCAATCACCGCGAATCCTGATCTGGCTGTTGGGCAGCTAAACCTGCTGCCAGCCGACGAGCGTCATCGGCTGCTGGTTGAGTGGAACCGAACGGAGCGGGAGTATCCGCGCGACCAGTGCGTCCACCAGTTGTTCGAGGCGCAGGTGGAGCGGACGCCGGAGGCGGTGGCGGTTGAGTTTGAAGGACGATCGCTAACCTACCGGGAACTCAACTGCCGGGCCAACCAACTGGCGCATCATTTGCGCGGGTTAGGCGTGGGGCCAGACACACCGGTTGCTCTTTGCGTGGAGCGGTCGCTGGAAATGGTCGTGGGACCGCTGGGTATTCTGAAAGCTGGCGGAGCTTATGTGCCTTTGGACCCGTCGTATCCGTCGAAGCGACTGGCCTACCTGATCGGGAACATGGCCACTCCCGTGCTGGTGACGCAGGCCGCTTTGGTTAGCCGTTTTCCTGGCTCTCGGATCAAGACGATCTACCTTGAGAATCTGCCGCCTGATACCACAGAGGATAATCCGAATCTTCCCATCTCAACAAAAAACCTGGCCTACATTCTTTACACATCCGGTTCCACGGGACAGCCGAAGGGTGTGGCCATGGAACATGGTCCGCTGGTGAATCTCATGCACTGGCAAGTGAGCCAGACCCAAGTTCCCCTGCGCACACTTCAGTTCGCTTCGTTGAGTTTTGACGTGTCATTTCAGGAGATTTTCTCCACTTGGTTGTCGGGCGGCACGCTTGTCGTGGTTGATTCGCAAACGCGCTTGAATCCTGCCGCTCTGTGGGAGTTCGTGACGGAGCGCAAACTGGAACGGCTCTTTCTGCCGGTGGTCATGTTGCAGCATCTGGCCGACGCGGCGGCGGGTTCTTCGCGAACCGCGCCGGAGTTGCGTGAAGTCATCACCGCCGGAGAACAGTTGCGCATCACTCCAGCCATCCGCAGTTTTTTTGCCGCCCGGCCGGGATGCACTCTTCACAACCATTATGGCCCGACCGAATCACACGTTGTGACAGCGTGGACTCTGCCCTCCTGTCCCGCCAACTGGCCGGAGTTGCCGCCGATTGGCCGGCCGATTGCCAACGCAACCATCTACCTGCTGGACGCGCAGATGAACTTGGTGCCGGTGGGCCGGCCGGGGGAGCTTTACATTGGCGGTGCGGCCTTGGCGCGAGGCTACTGGCGGCAATCCGGGATAACTGCCGAACGATTTGTGCCGGATCCCTTCGCGCCGAATACGAATGCAAGGTTGTATCGAACGGGCGATCTGGCATATTATCGGCCAGATGGGAATATCGAGTATCTGGGGCGGATCGATTTCCAAGTGAAAATCCGCGGCTTCCGGATTGAGCTGGGA
>CAYYWB010000009.1:0-30002 GCA_964475285.1 uncultured Bifidobacteriaceae bacterium
GAGCAGTGCCCTTTTAAGGCATTGGTCCAGGGTTCGAGTCCCTGCCAACCCACCATTTCATTTAATTGGAAAATCAATAAAAATACGATGGATAAAGGGGTTTATTGATTTCTGCGGGTTTTATTCAAAGTGCAGCCGAATGAACCGGAGTGCGGATATTTGCCACAAAACACAGCTTAAAGGCAAATATAATGGCAAATTTTTCCGCTTCTTTGGTGGGGTTCAATCCAGCCCGAAAGCTCCGTGAATGCGGCAACTACTTCTTTCTGGATTTCGATGCGGCACGGGCCAACTTTTTTTGCGGCTCGTGTTCGGGCGTGTAGTGGATTTGGCCGTCTGTTTCCCAAACGTATTTCCCTGAAACATTGAAAGGAAATTTGTTGGCCTTTTCTTTCTTCTCCGATTCAAGCCGCATCGAGGTCAGAAATCCTTCCAACAAATAGCCAGACGCCAGTTGCGGCAGCTTTTTGATCTCCTTTGCGATTTTGTCGGACTCCGGCATTTTGACAGCGATATGATCTTCCTCGGTGACGCCGAAATGTTTTTCCAATTCATCGAACGCCTTGGCGAGCTTGTAGGCGCAAAGGGCTGAATCGTCTTTTTTGAAGGCGCGCAACTGAATGGCACACAGGCGACGGATGTTTGTGGTCAAGGAATGGAGTGCTTGCAATGAACCAAGCGCGGCGTGCTTTTGCAGTTGGCCGAGAGCCTGATACTTTTCAAACAACTCCTTGGTGTATGGTGTGCCTTCAATATCCACCGGCGGCTGGTTGACATCATTGGTTAAAAGCCAGGCGAGATTCACGCCGGTCTTGTGCGAAACCAAGCCGGCCAGTTTTTCACTGAGGTTCAACTTGCCCAACTCAATGGCCTGAACGGTCGGGGTGGAACATTCCAAGATTGAGGCCATTTCCTTTTGCGTAATGCCAATGGTCTTGCGGAGAACGGCTAGGGTGTGGCGTTGTGGCGACGGTCGCATAATCGGGAGTATAGCATATACGCATTAAATATCTACCTTTTCAATGCAGATATGTGATACATATATCGTAATGATGCAGGCCGAAAATAATGCGGCTGGCAAACGGTCGGAACCGAGCAAGCCAGAGCAGACGCGGACTGCGAGTTGACTGCGACAACATTATGATGAATGAAATAACTGTTAAAGGAAAACTGGTGGATGCCAAACAACTGCTCAAAGAGTTGTTTGACGACGACGCCCGGCCCAGCATCCGCTGGCTGCGGCAACAGACCAAGGCCAAGGCGATTCCGTTTATCCGCATCGGCCATCTGGTGTTTTTCGACGTGGACATGGTTCGCGCGGCGCTGGCGGCCAAGAACATGGTCGGCGGGCGACATCTTTATGCGTCTTGAACGGGGATTCGATGATGCTCTCCCCTTCAGAACGGGCAGGCCCTAATCCGCTCACCCTCTTGAGTTGGCAACCGAAACGCGCCGACGAGATTTACACGCAGATTGAATGGACGGCCCTTTGTGAGCACCTTCACAACGAAAATGGCGCCACGCATTTCGTCATGGGCTTTCGTGGCAAGGATGGCTGCAAAAAATATGTTCGCAGCAAGAAGTTGTCGGTTGGCCGGGCAATCTCATGGAGTTGGGGCAGCATCGCCGGCTCGCCCAAATCCCGTCTGGCCTTTGTGCCCTATTCAGTCAACACCCAGCAGCAATCACGCTGGGGCGGCATGGACTTTGACGCCCACCAACCCGGCCAGGCTGACAGGGCGCGGGAGCTGGCTTTTGCCGCTTTCCGGGTATTGTTGAACAAGCCCGATCTGGCCGTGATTTTGGAAACCAGCGGCAGCGGTGGCTGGCACGTCTGGGCGATCTCGCCGGATTTTCGGCCGGCTGCCGAATGGGTTCGGCTGCTGAAATCGGTTGTCGCAGCCATCGGCACGGTCATCGCTTCCGGCGTTTGTGAAATTTTTCCGCCGGACAGTCTGCCATCGCGTTGCGGCAAGGGGATGCGTGCGCCCGGTTGCTGGAATCCCGGCACGGAAACCTGTTCTGAAATCGTGTGGGAAAATTGCCGCACTTCCCTTGAAACTGTCCTATCGAGGAAGTCAAAAACTGCCCCGTTGAATCGCAATGGGTTATCGGCTCACTTCCCCGATACAAAGAAAAAAGATTCTTTCTCTCCCTCTTTTATTTCTAACCCTGTTAACTTGGAACTTCTTCATAAATTCAGGGTCAAAAATTCAAACACCCGCAATGATCAACTCGCTGCATTAACTGGCGATGCTTTTCATCAATTTGGGGTCAGAGTGGCGAGACTGACCGCGCAGGCACAATTTCAGCACAAATCAGTTTCCACCGAGGCCAGTGAGCAGGAGCACATGGCAAGTTTTGAAAGTTTATGGTCCGGGCTGATGGAAAATTGGAGATCAAGCCTTTCAGCTACCGAGCGAGATTTTTACACCCGGCTGGAAACTGAAAACGAGCGTGACGCATTTCGGATCGTGCGGAGCTTTGCCCGGAAGGCGGAGCAAGACAGCGCACCGGATTTTCCGATTGCGCGGGACAACTTGGCGTCCCGGTTGGGTATCACCGGCAAAGGCGCAGCGGGGATTCGGGACAAGCTCGCCCGGCTAGGTGCCATTTCCAAGACGATGGATTATGTCCCGAATAAATTCGCCGCCCGTTTCAAGTGGCTGCTCCCCAAATCATTCAAATGAAAGTCCAAACTACAAATCATCCGTTTGAACAACTGCCGCGAGAATCAAACAAGGCATTTGCCGCCTTCAGTCTGTATTTGAGCATGGGGACGGAACGGTCGCTGGCAACGGTTGCACAAAAGTTGCATAAGAGTGTAACGATGCTGGGGCGCTGGTCGGCAAAATTTGCTTGGACTGACCGCGTGGCGGCACACGCCGCACACTACGCCATCATTGAGCGCGAAGCGGTCGAGGCGGCGGCGCGGGGCAAGGCGGCGGAATGGGAAAAACGCGAAACGCGGTTGCGCGAAACGGAATGGCGTTTGCATGAGCGGGCCATCGCCGCCGCTGAAAAAGCGTTGGACGCTTTCATGGCAAAAGACAAGGTCTATGCCAACCTCGCGGACACCGCCCGGATGCTGGAAATTGCCAGCAAACTTGGCCGGCTGGCGACGGGCCTCGGCACGGATGGCGAGCGGCGCGGCGGCGACGATCTGCCGGGGTTGCGTGTCGAGGTCACGGTGGCGCTGGAAAAAATCTATGGGCAGGCGGAGCCTGCACCCACCGGGGAAATTGTGGATGTGCAAACCGTGGCGGTGTTGCCGGAAAAAACCGCATGACGCCCTGGGAACACTATTTTCTGGCCGGTCGCCGCGCCGGTTGCCCGAAAGCGCAAATGGATCGCTTCGCCAGCGCCGAAGTGATTTTGCAGGAACGGCAACTGGCCGCGTCTGCGGCGGCGCGACGGTGTGATGCACCGGACGGGCCAATGGCAATTGGCTACGGCGGCGCTCGGGGCGGCGGAAAATCTCACTGGTTGCTGGCGCAAATGGGCGCGGATGATTGCCAGCGCGTGCCGGGCTTGAAATGCCTGCTGCTGCGGAAAGTTGGCAAGGCGAATTTGGAGCATTTCGAGGATTTGCGCCGCCGGTTGTTTGGGCGGTTGAACCATGAATTTTCGGCGTTTCGCGGGATTCTGTCGTTTGCCAACGGCTCGCGGATCATCGCGGGTCATTTTCAGAATGAAAAAGACATTGATGCCTACCTCGGTCTTGAATACGACGTGATTGGCATCGAGGAGGCAACCACGCTCACCGCAAGAAAATACCAGGACATTTCAACTTGCTGCCGCACGTCCAAATCCAACTTCCGACCGCGCATTTATTCGACCACGAATCCCGGCGGCGTCGGTCACAATTGGTATCGGGCGAAATTCATCGTGCCGTTTCAGGAAAAACGCGAGACGGAAACGCGATTCATCCCGGCGCGGGTCACGGATAACCGCTGGAACAATCCCGAATATGTCCGCGTGCTGGAAAATCTCACCGGCTGGCAAAAACGGGCGTGGCTGGACGGCGATTGGGACATTGCCGCCGGGCAGTATTTCACGACGTTGCGCCGCGAGGTTCACGTCGTCGAGGATTTCGACGATTCGCGGGCAGTGGAGTGGTTTGCCGCGCTGGATTACGGTTTCGCGCATTACACCGTCGTTTTGCTCGGCTGTCGCGACGGCGACGGAAACATTTTCATCGTGGACGAACACGCGGAGCGGCTTTGGCTGCCGCAACGTCACGCGGCGGCGGTCAAGGCGATGCTGGCGCGGCACAAAATCGGCGAGCGCAAGCTTTCAGTCGAGGATTTGAAACGAATTGTGGCCGGTGCGGATGTTTTTTCCCGCCAGAGCGACGGCACCACGATTGCCGCGCAATATGCGAAGCTTGGAATCTCTTTGCGGTGCGCGAACACTGACCGCGTGAACGGCTGGGCGGAAATTTTGCAGCGGTTCGGCGATGTCGAGGGCGGCGTGAAGCCGACACTTTTCATTCACAAGCGGTGCGGTCGCCTGCTGGAAACTTTGCCGGCATTGCAACATGATCCGAACCGGCCAGAGGATGTTTTGAAAGTTGATTGCGACGAGGACGGCATTGGCGGCGATGATGCCGCCGATGTCCTCCGGTATCTCGTCGCAACGAAGTCGCGCACGATCACGCAACGAAAGTTGCGCGGCGTGTAGGGAAGCCAAGAGGTTTTTTGAGGGTTGATATTTGGGCTTAAAAAGCCATGATGGTTCTGGCTTCATAATTTGAGGTTTGTTGGCTGCGAACCTTCGATTGTGGCGTCCCGGTGTCAACTGCTGTTTCCACAACCAACGAAAACTTGAAAAACAAACTCCAATCCCTGTTTATCGGGCTGGCCGTGCTGGCTGGCGTTCATTCAACCACGGCGCAAGTGACGAATCTGGGCATTGCCCCTGCACCGGGCGGGCAATCCGTGCTTTACTGGCCGGTGAGCGGCACGAATTACGTGTTGCAGACGACGACGAATCTGGCGACACCGAACTGGGTGACGGCGAGCAATGCGGTGACGGTCAATGCCGCGACGGTGACAAACTCCGCCCCGGCGGGTTATTTCCGGTTGCTGGCTACGACCAATACGACGGCGGGCATGGTGCTGATCCCGGCAGGTTCGTTTACCATGGGCAACTCCCTTTTCTACAACACCGCCACGAATGATCCTGACATCACGGATGCGAATCCGACGAATGTGTATGTGTCCGCCTTTTACATGGATGTAAATCTGGTGAGCTGGAGTCAATGGACGAATGTGTCTGCGTATGCCACGAGCCACGGCTACAGCTTTGTGCATGCGGGTTTGGGCAAGAACAGCGCCACGAATCAGCCGGTGCAGACAGTGGACTGGTTTGACTGTGTGAAGTGGAGCAATGCGCGGTCGCAGCAGGCGGGTTTGACGCCGGTGTATTTCACGGATGCGGGCTTTACGCAGGTGTTCACGAATGGGGACACTGGCACGACGGTCTATCAAAATCTGGCGGCGAACGGGTTTCGGTTGCCGACGGAAGCGGAGTGGGAGAAGGCGGCGCGGGGCGGGTTGGCGGGCAACCGTTTTCCGTGGGGCAACAGCATTTCTGAGGGCCAAGCCAACTACTACGGCAGCACCGGTAGTTACAGCTACGATTTGGGTCCGAACGGCTACAACACCAACTTCAATACGGGAGGGTCTCCTTACACGAGTCCGGTGGGTTCGTTCGCGCCGAATGGCTATGGGCTTTACGATATGGCGGGGAATGTTTACGAGTGGTGTTGGGACTGGTATGGGACGCCGTATGGCCAACCCACCACAAATAATCCCACGGGAGCGGGGCCAGGATCGGGCTACCGTGTGTTGCGCGGCGGCTTTTGGGGCTACAACGCCGACTACGCGCGTTGTGCCTATCGCTTCAGCGTCTACCCGAACGTCGCCAACTCCGGTATCGGGTTCCGTTGTGTGAGGGGGCTTTAGTTTTCACAATATGGATTCCAAAGGGCGATGACCTTTGGCGCGGTCTGGTGCGCGTAACACCAGAAACTTTCTGGATGCGCGAAACGACCATCAAAGGGCGTTTCGCCGTTTTTTTTGCGCCCGGCGGTCTTTCCAGACTGACGCCGGGCGCGGTGATTGTCTGCCGGTCAATCTTCGTCCGGCATCATCAAGGTGATGGCGGGCTGCGGGTCGTCAATGTCGAGTGCGCCGCAAGTGGCGATGAGTTTGACAAGCCGCGCTGCGCGGTTGTCGTTGCGGACATAGAACGCGACCGGGATGCGGTCGCAACCTGGGCGGCTGCGAAGGATTCCGAAACGGAGCATCCAGACAATATCCCAAAGGCGTCCGGCTTCGTCTTGGCCGGTCACGCCTTCCGGCACGGTCACGAATGAATCGAAAACCGTGCGCGTGAGGAACACCGGAAATTTGATTCCGGCTTCCTGCGCGGTCTTGGTGACTTCAACTTGCACGCCGTCGGCGACGGCCTGCGCTCTGGTGTAGCTGTAAATGATGGGGCCGAATGGTGAATCGTTTTGGTTTGTATTCATGGTGTCAGTGGTTCAAGTGTTTAAGTTTGCGGGCTTCCCGCTTGGCGCGGGCTTCGGCTCGCGCGTGCCAGTCGGCCAGCGTGCGGAACACACTGGCGAGCGGTGCGCGGTAGGTGGTGCGGGTGCGTTCAAGCCGCATCCCGATCACGTCTCCGGGTTCAAGTGAAATGACAATGCGCTTGCGATAGTGCGCGAACTGGTCACGCGAACGGCGGCGGATGGTCTTGTGTAAATCAGTCATGGCAAATTTCCTCGGTGTGAAAAAACGCGGCCTGCGCTGCTGCTGCCTCGCGGCGTCGCTCTGCTGCCTCGGCCTGCTCTCTGGTGATGCGCTCACCGTCCAGCGAAACCTCGGCAAACAAATTGAATGCGTCCGGCGTGAAACCGAACTCATGTTGCGGCAACGGCAGGCGGCGTTTGTTGCTTTTCATGGTGTGAATCAAGCGGCGCGTGAATCGGCGGGGAAATAGCTGTCATACTTTTCGTGCGGGTCTTGGAAACCGCGCAAACGAAATGCGCCGCAAGGGTGCTGCCATGCCTGCCGCTCGCGGTTCCAATGGAAACCAAGCTGCGCCAAAATCTGCCGCAACTCCGGCGCGGGCGTCTCGCGGAACGTCACCCAAACCCATTTCCCGACAACCTCGGCAAGGTTGAACAAACCCGGATTGCTGGTTTGCAAAAGTTCCAAAACTTTTGGAGTGGGCAAGGTGCGGTTTTTCTTCCGTGCCTCGGTGTCAATCGGCAAACGAGAATCTTTTTTCTCCGGCTGCGCCGGTGTGCTGCTGCTGCTCAACTGTGCGGATCGGCTCACGAGCTCTGAACCAGTTTTTTGTGATGTAGTTTTCATAGTCTTTTTTTTTCTGCTCTGCTGTGCGTATTCGGTCTGTCGCCCTTCACGAAAAAGCCGCGCCCCCAGCCCTCCTGCATGGGCGTAGGCTTCAGAGGGAACCGTGCAAGGCGGGCTGGTGTCTTGGGCAAGGCCGTGAGGGCGACAGAAAGAAACGCGAGCAGAAAAAGCCGGACTTGAAAACGAAGCTGCCGACACAAAAACATTTCACCAACCAATCGAGCAACGCGAGCAAACCAATTCACTGGTCAACTTCCCGTCCCCCGACCCGGCCTAACTCAAAAAGACTCGCGGCGCGGCGGCGTTGGCATGAGGGATGCCTGCGAACTGGCGCGATGACTGCCCGCACGAGCGCGAAGGTGCGGAATCGCAGTCAGCGTGACAGGGAAGCAGCCGGCGGTTCCGCACAAGACGATGTTATCTTTAATGAACCGGGCCGTCGGTCGCGTTGTCGCGCGGGGAGACGGCGGGAACCCATTTGCCGAGGGTTCACGCGCCAGCGGGAAACGGCAATGGGCGGCATTACAGATAACATCTCTTGTGCGGCTGCCGGGATAGCAAAGCCGACACCCAGCCTCGCAACGAAGTGAGAAGCGTAGTGTCGGCTGGTCCCTCATGCCAACGCCGCCGCAAAGCCAGCAACATTTCGCCGGGTCGCGTTTCCCGGCGCAGTCGCGCCAGCGCCAGCCAAGTATTCTGACTCCACGACGGCAGAGCGTAGGGCGTGGGCTGCGACGCGATGGCAACATGGGCGCGCTCGGCAGACCTGCCCGCAGCCTGCCGCCGTGGTGTCAGACCAATCTGGTTTTACCAGTGAGTTCGGCTGTTTCTGTCCGCTGCAATGCAGCTTGCGAAATGGAGGCGGTGCAGAAATGGCCGATCTCACGGTTAATGCCGGTGTCTTGCACCGGGCGAAGCCTCGCGGTGCTATTGCTGTGTCTTGCCCGTGCGAAGCATCGCGGGCTATTGCCGTTGTTTTGGCCGGACGAAGTCTCGCGGCCATATTGCCGGTCTTGGCCGATATGCGGAGCATCGCGGCCTCTGGAATCTTTGGGCGCACCGCTGTCTTTGACGGTCTCGGCAGTTTGCGGCCGTCGGAACGAATGGAACGGAAATGTAGCCTGCGAAATTGCAGTGAAATGGAGTGGAGCGGATGCAAATTGATGAGTCCGGCCAGGGTGCGGCGGAAGCGTGCCGATACTTGGCGCGAGGAACGAGCGCAAGCGTCGGCTCGGTGACGCCGGGCATTTCTGCGACGCCTCCGTGATGGCTCAACGCCGCAACCAACCAGTGACGGCGAGATAGCTGAACACGAACGGCTGCCACCACGGTAACTGCGGACGAAACTGCGATGGCTGGCCGCAAGCAACCCAAACCCGGACTGGCAGCGTGACGCGACGGTAGTAGAGTGCGGCAACCTGCGACTGCCACCGCTGCCAACGGACACCGACCAGGATGTGCCAGCGCCTCGCGGCCCGGCTGGAATGTCTGGTGTGTCTCATCACCAATTTTTGAGACACACCAGACATGGAAGCTGGGACGCCGGCCAAACCTGAAGGCTGCGTGCGACGAAAATCATGGACAGCCCGACAGGTTCGTCACACTAACTTTGCCTTTTGCCGGAGCGAAGTGGCAGCCAGCCAGCGGATAGCAGACAGCGTGACAGCCTGTGTTGCGCCTGCGGCAGGCTGGCACGATGGCTGCCCGCTGGATGGCGAACGAAGCGTTGCTTGTCGAGGAGCGTTAGCGACGAGGTTTTCCCGCCTGACCCCGCGCCTGAATCGTGACATTACTGGACGGCTGGAAAGCACGAAAACCATTCGATAACCTGCGACGTTCGCCGCGTGCGCGGGGTAGCGAAAGGCACGCCGAGGGTGACGTTCGGACTAACCAAAGATGGCGTGCCGGTGCTGGCGTCGGGGCGGCGTTAGCCGCCCCCGCCAGCATGAGCGTCAGGCGTCCGCGCACGCGCCACATGACATTCGTCAATGGAAACCGTGAGTGGGTGGCGCGTTCGTCATTGTTGAGCGCATAGTGAAACAGGAACGGAGCGCGAACAAATTTATCTGTTGAGCATCGCGAACTAACATTGTCTTTCGAGGGCGCACGGATTTCAAAAAAGCATTCGCATTATCCACGACACACAATTTCATCTGGTCGCCTGCGTCGAAGTTTCAAAAGTCGCACGAATTGCCGACACGCAAAAGAATTGCCGGGATCGAACGATGGAAAATTCTATGCCAAAAAAAATCTGCCCGGTAAAAAATTAGTGCCCCCAAAAATTCCAAAGGCTGGCAAATTCTCGCGGCGTCCGTCTTGTTCTGGATTCTGGCAAGTGGTGAGTTTTACAAACCGGCTGTCAAATAAATCTGAATTTATTTTACTGATAAATCCGCACTCTCTTTCTCCTAAATGTAGCCACTTAACCCTTGATGTGCCTAACTACACGCCTCCCGAATCCCTCAAAAAAAAGTGCTCAAAAACTGTGCTATAAATGGATTGCCAGGACTCGGCAGCGCAATTGACTTCGTGGCTTTGATGCCATGACTCGAATTGATCGGCGACAAAAAACCGGCTGCTCGTCTGGTTATTAAGATGCCGGTGCAAAGCACACATCCTGATTACGACGCCAACCTTGTTGCATGGCAACGAGCGCGTGATGTCATCGCCGGTGAAGATGCCGTCAAAACTGCCGGGATAAAATATCTGCCGCGTCTGGATTCCCAAACGGATGATGAATACGTCGCCTATAAAATGCGCGCCGCCTTCTTCAATGCCACGGCGCGCATTGCCGATGGCTACGTCGGTCGAATTTTCCGGCGCGATCCCACTTTCAAACTGCCTGACACTTCCGCCGGCATTGGCCGCGCGATGGATGCCTTTGTCGCCGATGCCGACATGGAAAACACGCCGCTGTCTGCCTATGCCAAAACGGTCACGCATGAAGTCATCGCGGTCGGTCGTGCCGGCACGCTGGTAGATTGGGAGGCCAAGGCGGAAAATCGCGCCTTTGCCGTCTTTTTCAAAACCGAGAAAATTATCAACTGGCAGTCGCAACGGGTGAATGGACACAACTTGCTAACTCTCGTCGTCCTCAAGGAAAATGGAAAAAACCTGCAACAATCGTCGCCGAACGGAGAACAACCTGACGATCCCTTTCAAAATGAAACCGTCGAACAACTGCGCGTCTTAAAACTCGTGCCGGATGCCACGCCTGCCGCCGATGGCTCAACCCCGTGGACATATCAGGTCGAACTCTGGCAACAGCAACCGGGAAAATCCAAACGGACGAAAACTGAATGGGCTGTCGTGGACTCCCACACGCCGCTTCGTCGTGGAAAACCTCTGCCGCTGATTCCCTTTGTCTTTCATGGGCCGAAACATTCCCTGCCGCATGTGGACAAGTTGCCACTGGCCGACATCATCGCAATCAACCTCGACCATTACCGCCTCAATGCTGATTACAAACATGGTTTGCATTTTACTGCTCTGCCTACCGCCTGGGTCAGCGGATTTGATAAAACTTCTTCACTTCGCATCGGTAGCAGCACGGCATGGGTGGCGGAAACTCCCGGCGCGACGGCTGGCTATCTGGAATTTCATGGGCAAGGTCTGATGACCTTTGAACGGGCGATGACTCAAGACGAACAACTCATGGCGGTGCTTGGCTCACGCATGATGGAAGAACAAAAGCGCGTCGGCGAAACGGCGGCGTCCATCGAACTTCGGCAGAGCGGCGAAAATGCCGTGCTGTCTGCCATTTCTTTAAGCATCAGCGATTCCCTGTCACAAGTCTTGCGGTGGGTCTATTGGTGGAACTCCACCGAACCGACACCGGCTGGCATTGGTGACAAAACCGTGCTGGTCACACTCAATGCCGATTTCAGCCTCAACGGAATGGCGAGCACGGAAATTACCGCCGTCGTCGCCGCGTGGAAAGCCGGGGCCATCAGCCGGGACACGATGTTCGACCTTTTCCGCATGGGCGATGTCCTGCCGGTCGGTCGTAGCAACGAAGATGAGGCCAAACTTGTCGCCGGCACGCCGCAACCTGCACCGGTCGCGCCTGATCCCGGCGCGGTCACGCTGCCGGTTCCCGCTCCGGCTGACAATCCACCGGCGCAACTGCCAACCAAAAACCTCTAAAAATTTATGGCACTAAAATTCAAATTCAAAACCAAAGACGAAATCCCCGCCGAACTGCAATCCCTGTATGTCGAGCGTGACGGCGCTTGGACACTGGACGCCGAGGGCGTCGTGGAGAAGTCCAAACATGAAGAATTTCGCACCAACAACATCGCGCTCACAAATCAACTGAAACGCTTTGAAGGCATTGACCCTGACGCCGTGCGTCAACTCGCCGAAGACAAACAGAAACTTCTGGAGGAACGCCAACTCAAGGCAGGCGAAGTGGACAAGGTTATCGAGGCACGGCTGAAAACTGCCCGCGCCGAATGGGACAAGACGCATAACCTCGTGGTCGCGGAACGCGACGCCCTGACTGGTCGCCTCACCGCGATTCAAATTGATCAAGCCGTCGTCACCGAAGCCACGAAACGCGGACTCCGGGCGACGGCGCTGCCTGACATTACCGCCCGCGCCCGCCAGTCGTTCAAACTGGTCAACGGCGTGCCGCAATCTTTCGAGGCTGACGGCCAGACTGCCCGCATGGGCAAGGATGGCCCGATGACTTTGGCCGAATGGGTGGATGCGCTCGTCAGTGACGCGCCGCATCTGTTCGAGGCAAACGCTGGCGGCGGTGCCGCTGGCTCCGGCTCCGGTGGGGCTGGCAACCGGTCCGTTAAGAATCCCTTCCGCAAGGACAGTTGGAATCTCACGGAAC
Organism: uncultured Bifidobacteriaceae bacterium; assembly: GCA_964475285.1. GTDB lineage: Bacteria > Verrucomicrobiota > Verrucomicrobiia > Limisphaerales > UBA11358 > UBA11358. The sequence continues at coordinate 12,229 of CAYYWB010000009.1, forward strand.
AAATGAAATTGCAGAAATCCGATCCGCAACTTGCCGCACGTCTCAAGGCGTCGGCGTAACCGGGTCACAACACAAAATTAACTATCATGGCAAAGACTCAATTGGCAGACATCATCATCCCCGCACAGTTCGCCGCATACGTCATCCAACGGACGGCGGAGAAATCGGATTTGTTTCTCTCTGGCATCGTCCAGGCAAATCCTGATTACGACACCCGCGCCTCGCAAGGTGGCACACAGGTAAACATGCCACACTGGAACGACCTCACCGGCCTTCGCCAACCATTGAGCGATTCATCGCCTCTGGTCACGGTGAAGATCGCGGCGGATCAAGACATCGCCCGCATCCATAACGACGGTAACGCATGGTCTTGGAACCATCTGGCCACCGTCGTCTCCGGTGACGATCCGGCGCTGGCGCTGGCGGACTTCATGGCCGGCTATTGGAACCGTCAAAACCAGTATATGCTGATCTCGTCCCTCAAAGGCGTGTTCGCCTCGGCTGGCATGGCGGGCAACCTGTTGGCGATTCAAAGCGAAAGCGTCGCCAACCAGACGACCGCCACGCGCTTGAACGGCTCAACCTTCGTGGACGCAACTCAACGCCTCGGCGATTGCGGCGACCGGCTGGTGGCCGTGGCGATGCACTCGGCGACGGAAGCCGCATTGCGGAAACTCGACCTGATTGACTTCATCCCGGACAGCCAGGGTGAGGCGCAAATCCGCACTTTCCAAGGTCGGCGCGTCATCGTGGACGATGGTTGCCCGTCTCGTGCTGGCACGACTGACGGCGTGGTTTATACCACCTATCTGTTTGGTGAAGGTGCATTCGGCATGGGTTCCGCCGATTTGAACGGCCAGCCTGTCGAGGGTGGTCACGGCACGGAAGGCATTGAGATGGCGCGTGACGCGCTGAATAGCGACACCTTCCTCGTGAACCGTCGCCGCTTCATCCTCCATCCTCGCGGCGTTAAGTTCACCAGTGCGAGCGTGGCCGGTGCCAACCCGACCAACCCCGAATTGGAAAACGCGCTCAACTGGACACGGGTTTGGGAAAACAAAAACGTCCGCGTCGTCGCGGTCACACACAACATCTAAACCAGAGGCGTGCCGGTGTTCGCATCGGCACGCCGATTTAATCAAATAAATTTATGGGCAAAATTCTACCTCGCAGTTTTGCGGCGATCCGCAGTGGCGAACAAATTCAACCGGCAACTTTTATCAACGTCGCGGCGGCGGTGGCGGCGGGCGTGACGGCTCCAAAGTTCCCGAAACGCATCATCTACCTGTCTGCTGGTGGCACTGGCTCCGTGCCGTGTCTCGCCATCAGCGACGGCACGAACTGGCGGCAAGTCGCCATTGGCGTCAACGCCATCTAAACCATGAATGGATTATTTCCCATCATCCGGCGCAAACGGCGTCCGCTGTCTGTGCCGGACGTGGCACCGGCGGTGAATCCGCTGGCGCTGCAACCGGATCGCCTGCCGCCGGTGGCCGTCGTGCCATTGGTGGCAGCCGTGCCGGAGTCCATGTCGGACGCGCCGCCGTCCAAACCGAAAAAATCGCGTGATGCCGCAACCAAAAATTGACCGGCGCGGCTGGCTCGCTTGGTTCCTGCAAAAGCGTCGGCGTGAACGTCTCCCGGCCATCCTGCTCGCGTCGGACGGTCATGGGCATTTGACTTGGACATATAACTTCGTTGCGCCCAGCGACAATTCCCAACCGGGTGTGCCTTACGACAGCATCAACATCTACTTTTCCAGTGACGGCGTGACGTGGGGCAGTTCCCCCTTTGATGGCTGGGACTTGGGTTCTGGCAATCGCGATTGCAGCGGTGTCGCGGGCTATTTTCGCATCTGCATTTGCGATTGGAATGGTAACGACGTGCCGCCTTATTCAAACGCGGTTCACTCGGACGGTTTGTAAATCATCATGGCGATTACACTGGTCAAAGAAGATGGCACCGGCTTGGCAAATGCCAATGCCTACGCCTCGGCGGCGGATGGCGACGCCTACCACGCCGGCCATTTGTATGCGACGGCATGGACGGGCGCGTCGGACGATCAAAAGGCCGCTGCGCTCGTGATGGCGACACGGCTGATTGACGGGCAATACCAATTCAACGGCCTGCGTTCGCAATCGGCGCAAGCCCTCCAGTGGCCGCGTGTGAACTGTCCCGACCCGGACAAAGCGCCGATTCCCGTCCTCACCAGCCTGCTACTTTACGATCCGTTTGTGCCGTTTAGCATCGTGCCGCTGGCCGTCGTCGAGGCGACTTGTGAAATGGCGCGGGAACTTTTGATTGCCGACCGCACGGCGTCGCCGCCGGGCGAAGGGCTGAAATCCTACGCTGACACCACCGCCGGCAAGACGACGGTGTATAACAAAACCGACACGCGCCCGGTCATTTCGCCAGTCGCGCAAGCCATGTTGATCAAATTCGGCTCGCTGGTTTCCGCCAAAAGCGGCGCGGTGCGGTTGGTGCGGTCGTAGATTTATTGGGATTTAAGCCTGCTAGGAGATTGTCCGACATTCACTTGGCGAACAAAACTGATGGTCAACAATGAATTTGGGACCAAAGTTAAAACGCTTTGGTCTTTTCTGCCAAAACGCTAACGTTTTGGCAGAAAAGACCAAAAAAACATTGCTATGTCAAGTCAAAATGCTTACTGTTGCAACAGTGGCATGGATTGTTGCGCCACAAGAAACAACCAAAACCAAAACCAAGCCGGTTAGAAAGCGGTGGTTTGTCATGGCCACTATCAACCAAGTCTGCGATTATATTATCCTGGCCTGTCAGGAGGGCGGCGAGCGGCTTAACCTGCTCAAGCTGCAAAAACTCCTGTATTATGCCCAGGCTTGGAACCTTGCGATCAATGAAAAACCTTTGTTTGCCGGGAAGTTTCAGGCTTGGGTGCATGGCCCGGTGAACCGCGAAATCTATGTCCGGTTTGCCGGTGCAAAGAGCCTGTATTCTGCCGTGGATCAAACGGACATGACTGAAGGCTTTACCCTTGATAACATTTCCCCTGAAGATCGTCAGCACATTGATAATGTTTTGGAGGTTTATGCTCCGTTTAGCGGTTCGGATTTGGAGGCTCAAACCCACAGCGAAGACCCTTGGATTCGCGCCCGAGGGGCTTGTAAGCCGACCGAGCGTTGTGAAACCGAATTGGATGAAGCCTTCATGGCTTCTTACTACAAGCAGCGTTTGAATTAAAATTAACCGGTGGGTGTCATGGCAAAGCCGGTTTCCAACATTGCGGCGTCGAAATCTTCGCACGTCCCCCAGCCTGTTTCCCCGATTGGAAAAAAGCCGGTCTTGGGTAAGGTTCGCACCCATACTCCCCCTTCAAGGTGGTGTTTTTCATTTCGTTTCTGGAATCAAGCTGAACACTTTGGACTTGGTGGAAAAGATGCGAGTTGGTTTATATCGCTGATTAAAAGACTTCAACAAATATCAACCGAGTCGGTTGACGACTTCATTGGGGATGCTCAAAAACAAAAGTCAATGCGGTATCACAAGGTCAATTGGGGGCAAACCAACATTCCTATCCAACGAAGCAATTTGGAGTGGTTGCCAACCGTTTATCGAAACAATGATGATGACTATCCGATTTATCAGTTTAGCATTTCGACAGGACATGGCCGGATAGCTGGATTCTGGGAGGAAAATATTTTCAATGTTGTCCTGATTGACCCTTATCACAATCTTCAACCTTCAAAGGAATATGATTACAAGGTTACGCCAACCGAGGTTCAGCTAGGAGAACATGAGTTGCTCTTTGCGAAACTGAATCTCATAAAATGCACCCCGCCGACTTGCTCACCCGGTCAGTGCTCAACTCAAGTGGCATTAAACTTTTTGGATCATCACAATCAATCTTTCGGCCTGTTATATCTTGATGCGGAATATTTCAAGAAAGCCAACGAGTTAATACTCGCTGGCAAAGTTAAAACGACGGCTGATTTAGTGGAACTTGGTATTCTTGCGGCGTCCTCTTGATTCCTTTTAACATTTCGGTTCCTTTTTTTTCCTCTTCCTAGTTGTCTTCATCTTTCTCTAAAATCCTCAATGAGCGTTTATGGCTAAAATCAAACAAGACCCCAAAGCGCTGATTCGTGCGCTGCAATCGCTCCCGTTGCTTGGCGATGACCTTTATTTGCGGATGCAGGCCATGAATCTTGGCGTCGTTGATCGTTTTCTCGTTGGTATTGAACTCGAATTGCTTCAGGAATATGAACAATTGGAGCGGACGCCGATGGCCAGCGCTACCTTCGTCTCTGCATTGACCCAGCTTTGGATTTTTGGCGTTTATGAATTGCTCCGCACTTGGCGGCAGCGGGTTGGCGATGTTCTGGATTTTGTGCAAAATCTGCCGGCGAAAAAAAAGCCTGCTTTGCGGTTGGAGCACATGAAGGCGCAAGAAGCCAAACTTGCGGCAGGGTCTCCCGGCGTTGGAGAAATTAAAGACACTCGCTGGCCCGCATACAAAAAAGCTGCCGACGATGCAAATTTCGCCTCGAAACTTCAAAACGCTAAAGACTATTCGGAACGTATTTTCAGGAAGCTTGAAATTCTTCGCGTCCACCTGGCAAAGCATGAACTGCATCAGTCCGAAGGTTCGGTTGCCGTTGCGCCGGGATATGGCCGTATCAACATGGAAACCGGAACGATGTATTATCAAGTCGTGCTGCCGGGAAATGCCTTGCCCGGCGAGGTGGATGTCATTTCAAGGCGCGATATTGCTGACGGTTGCCGTGACCTTTTGCGCGACAAATCAAGATTCATTATTCCAATCGCGCTGCGTAAGGAGTTGAAGGACTCGAAAATATTTCCAGAATTTGGCTACGGGGTTAAACAGATTAAAGTATTTTTGCGAGATGGTTCAAATTACACCGGCGTTTTCGTTTACTGGAACGTCGAAATTATTGGGATGCGTCGGCAATCAAAGCAGCCATTTGATGCGCGAAACATCATACGGATTGAACCTGACGTGACCGATAAACCAACTAAACGGTGACGATTTAATCTTTCCCTGCCCAGATATACCCGGTGTCGCGCTGGCGGAAGCGCTCACGGGGGACATTTAATTTGCCGCGCACATTCTTGGCCTGCTTGGGCACGGTCATTTTCTTTTCCAATTCCTCCCACGCCACGCCAGCCGGGATGCCGTCGGGAACGGTTTCTTCGTTCACGACGTCGCGGAAAAATTTAATCAGCGCGGCGGAACTGGTGTCCGCCTTTGGCGGCTTGGACGGTTTCTTGTCTTTGGATTCAATTTTCCAAACTTCCACCTGATGAATGGCCTCGGCGATGACGGGCCACGCGGCTTGAACGCGGGCGTCGCTGGCGAGCGCGATGCTCCAGGTGTCCAGCGACAGCGGACCGCCTTTGGCCTTGTGCTCCAGATGCCACTCGGCTTTTTCCACCAACCACCAGCGGAAGGCATCCACCAGTTCTTGCGCGTAGGCGACCGGGCCGGCGAGCCAACTGTTGCTGACTTTCCATTGCTCATCCCACCGGCGTTTATAGACCGGCTGTTCGATGCGGCGGATGTGTTCGTTGTCGCGGATTTCCGTGAGCCGGGCCGTCCAGACTTTTTGGCGTTCTTCATCCCACTCGGCCGGGATCAATTTGCACGCCTGGGCAAAATCGCCGTTGGTGGCGGCCCATAGCCGGAAGGGGCGTTGCGACTCCTGAATCCGTTTGAGCGAACTCAACTCGTAAGGATCGCTCCAGTTGAAGGCGGCGGCGGGCAACTTCCGATTCTCCAAGCCATAGGCGCGATACACCAGCCAATCCATTTCCTCCTGCAAGGCGATCATCTCCACGCGCAGATTTTCGCGCAGTTTGATGGCCTGTTGGTAGCCGGCGCGGAGTTCCGCCGTGGTGGTGAACGGCGCGAGCAATTTGGCGTGTGTCGGGACGTGGCCGGGCAACGCGGCGTTCCAGGTGGCATACGCCTCGCCGGATTGCTCAAATAATTTCCGCAACGCCAGCGACGGCAATTCTTGTCCGCGTTTCCAGCAGGCAGAGGACAACGCCGTCAACCTCTCCGCCAACGAATGTGATTTACCACGCAACTTGTCTGCGATGGCTGACGGAACTGGCAACTGCTGTATTTTACCGCCGGCAAATTCATACCGATCCCGATGCTCTTCTTCGCCTGCGCCTTTATTAAAACAAGTTTGTTTCAACCAGAATAGCGCACCCGCTGAATTTACAAGTGCTGCGCAAAGGTGGTGATCTTCATCGCTTGCCTTGGGACGCAATTTGAACAAGGGAGCTTTTTCATTAAATGCGCTACCTTCACGATCAAACGTGAGGTGCATGTGTGTGGAGATTTGAGCAAAGGCAAGGGACTGTGGATTCTTGGCCCGTTCAATAGGCAACTGATGATATTGATATGGAGCACGTCCGTCCTCCCAGAATGTGCCAGAAAAAGTTGGCCTGTCTGAAAGTTCCTTTTCAAACATGGCGAAGTATCGAGCTTCAGGGCTAGACTTTGGGTATTTAACCAATTCCAAACTGGTTTGGTGATATGGAAATATGACGACGGTTTGTCCTCTTAATTCGTAGTTCCTGATTTCGTCACCGACGTTCAATGTTTTGAAGCTCTTAACTGATAGCCCATGTCGGCGGGCAACATCGCGAGAAAGCATAAAAATATCATTTCTTCCGATGACAAACATGAAGCCAACATCAGCAAATAAAAACTCACGAACGGGCGCAACACCGGCTTTATCGATTGCCTCCTTGGTTGGTGTTGCCCCGGCGTCGAAATTCCACGGCCATTTGCTCAACTCTTTTCTTGTTCGGTTTGAAACAACGACCTGCTCATTGGCAAATCCGGGTTCTTCATGCTTTTCCGACAGAGTGTGCCAAAGCGGACTGTCTTCTGGCGGCGTTTGCAAATCGCCGCCACCGGGCAAGGTCGCAGCGATGCGAATTGGTGTCTTTTCATCCGGTTTCCGCTGCGCGCCAAAGACAATGCAAGTGGGCGTGCCATGGCCGGGGAAATGCAAGCCGGAGCAATCCACAACTTTCTGCAAATCCACCGTCGGAAAAAAATCTTCAATGAGCGGCTGGCCGAACTCACGTTTGGCAAACGCATTGGAGACGATGAAGCCAAGCTGTCCACCCGGTTTAAGCAAACCAAAACTCAAATCGAAGAATGGGCACACGAGCAGAAACTTCATGTGGCAAACTCGTTTCCACCTTTCGCGGTAAAGCTCGCGCTTCACCGGATTGCGGGCGGTGACGAACGGCGGGTTACCGACAATCAAATCGAATCCGCCGGCGCGGGACACCGGCGCGAGTTCGTCACCAAGATTGAAATCACCGGCGATGGTGGTGGCGGCGCGTTTGCCGGTGAAAATCTCGGCGTAGTCTATCCGCCAGACAAAATTGAAGGGACTGTCAAAATCCGCGCCTTCCAGCTTGCGCAGTTCGCGATAAAAATCCGCCGCCATCGGCCGGTCGGCGAGTTTTTCCAGCACCTTGCGGTCGCTGGTCACTTTGGCCAACGCCTTGTCCAACTGTTCGATTTCCGCCTCGGCCCGACGGCGCTTTTCCGCGTCGCTGCCTTCTTCGTTGCCGAATAAATCACCGACTTGCTGGCCTTTGCGGAGCAGGGTTTTTTCGTCCGCCAGCACGCGCTGGCTCAAGTCGAGCCGCCGGCCGAGAATTTCCAACCGGAGCTTTTTCTTTTTCTGGGCGTTCTTGGCCTTGTGCAATTCGTGGCCGAGTTTTTGGATGGCGGCCACGTCGTCGCTGCGCCCGGTGAGCAGGTCGGAGGTCACGCGAATGGGCACGTTGGAAACCATGTCGAGTAGCGAGTCGCCGCGCCGGAAATTCATTTCCAGATTTGGCAGTTGGGAAATGTCGCGGATGGCGGCGCGGAAGGATTTTTCGTCGGCGTTAAACGGGTCGCAGCCGAGATCGTAATCCACGACGAGCGACAGCCAGAGCCGCAGGCGGCAAATTTCAATGGCCTGCTGCTGGAGGTCCACGCCGTAAAGGCAGTTCTCGACGATTTCCGCCTTTTGCTGGTGAACCCACTGGTTGCCGTGCTTGCGGACGGGGTCAACGTAGCCGAGCGCGGCGGCATCACAGATGCGCCGCAGATTGACCAGCTCGTGCAACAAGCCGACAGGGAACGCGCCAGAGCCGACGGACGGGTCGAGGCATTTCAGGTCGCGGATGAGATCGAGAATCTGGCGGCCTTCGGCGGGTGTGAGCAGGGTTTTGAGCAGGGCCAGTTCGTCGGCGTCGAGGCCGTCGAGGGCGAGAATATCCAAGATGGCGCGGAGACGACGATTCCAGTCGGTGCCTTCCGTCAGACGCGGCAATAGATACTGGCACAGGCTTTCGCGGCAGATGAAATGAACCACGATGCGCGGCGTGTAGTAGCTGCCGGTGGCCTTGCGTTTGTCCGGGGCGACGGCGTCGGGATCGGCGGCTTCGGCGTGAAGGACGATGGATTCAAAAACTTTGCCGAGCATTTCCGGGTCAACGGCAACATCCTGATCTATGGGCGTGTCCTCGTGGGCGGTGAAATTGAACGCTTCCAGCAAATTTTCAAAAACATCGGCCAGCGTGCCATTGCGGACGCGCAACGGCGGATTGTCTTTTTTGCGCTCCTGCGTCTGGGCAAATTCGTCGTCGTCGAACAAGCCGCCGTTCAAAAATGGCAAACCCGGCAGGCGGATGCCCGCGCCCGGCCCCTTGAAGTCCGGCGGCGTGGACAGCGTGAAAAAGACGCGCTCCAGAAAATCGGCGTAGTAGGTGCATTCGCCGGGGATGGCGCGGTGCGAATGGAAATTGTCCAACAGGTAATTGCGCTTCTGATCCAGCCAGCCACGATTCTGCACGAAGTAAAGAAACAGCAGGCGCTCCAAAAGCAACTGCGCGCGGCTGTATGCCTGGGCGGATGGCAGTGCCTGATTTTTTTCCAAATCTGTTTTGACGGCTTCGATGGCGACCTCAAAGCGTTTGAAAAATTCGCGGGTGAGCGGTTCCTTGTCGAACGCGGCGCGCACGTCGGCGATGGTGGCGGCAACGCCTTTCCGGGCGAGCAGGTCAAAGCGTTCGGCGGCAGTGCGGCAAGATTCGTTTGGGCCGAGCAGATAAGTGTAACGACGCGGCGCGGTTTCGGTGCGGACAAGCTGGCCGGAATCATCGAACGCAGCTTCGCGGGCGGCGAAGGTAAAACGGAAATCCTTGCCACCGCGCTGATGGAAGGTGGCGAAGACACCATGATATTCAGCCTGGTCAATGTAGCGGGCGACAAGGTGGCGGAGCGCGGCGCGATTGCTGGGCAAATCCGTTTCCGCATCCACGATAACTTCGAGCACGGCGAGATTGCGGTCGCCGGCGAGCGGGATTTTGCCAAGCTGCAAAATGGATTCGGCGCGGGCGTTTTCCACCGCGACGGGCTGGGGTTGGGCGAAAATTTCCGTGCGCGGCAGAATTTGGCGGAGCGTATCCAGCCAGCGGTCGCGGTCGTAAGGCTGGACGAACCGTTGCTGAATTTCGGGGGCGGTCATGGATTATCGAAAGATTCCGAGAGGATGATGTCCGGCGTGGTATCGAGCGCACGCGGTGCGGACGTAACCGATGAATTGTCTGACTGCTGCAACGGATAGGTGCGGAGAATCTGAATGACTTTGTCCGCCAGCGCGGCGGGGGTCATCTTGACAGTTTTCGTCGAGCGCTGGAGCTGATTGATCTGACGCTGCAAATTCTGGAAACGCGCCCGGCGAATCGCCGCTTTGGCCGCTTGAATCAATCCACGTTCTTCTTCGTTCACGAAAGGCAGGCTGGAAAAGCCGTCAAGATACCGCAGCGCCCGCTGTTCGTTCGGCCCCTGGGTGGCATCCACCGTCTCGGCCTGCAACGCCTCGGCGACCACGGATTCCTTGAATTTGACCAACGCGGCATTGATCTGGTCATGGTGCGCGGCGTGAAGCGGGATGGCTTTTTCCTTGGCATCGGGCGCGCGAAATTCATCGGCGGCTTCCAGTAGGCTGATTTCGTCCAGCGTGCCATCCGGCTTGGCGCGGTAAAAGGCATCGCGCCGCTGACTGCGAATGAAGGCCACGGTGCTGCCGGTGCGCGGTTTATCCGCCCGGCCAACACGCGCACGCAACGGCAAACCCTTGATGCGGCGAAATTCCTCCGGGTTCTGCTGGCGGAACTGGCGCAATTCCATCAGCAACGCCAACCTTTGATCGCGCTCCTCCTCCTCGGGCGAACGCTCGAACAGGCCAAAATTATCCACTTCCTCGGTTTCCGAATAAATCTGGCTGTCCTCACCCAACGCGGTGTGGAACGCCTGCAACTTCATGATGGCCTTCTTTTTCAACTCAATGTCATCGTCCACCTTGGCCGTGGGATAGAAATTGTAGATATAGATATTAGGTGCGACCGAGCCGATGCGGTTCACACGGCCGACGCGCTGCATGAGCCGCGTCGAGTTCCAGGGGGTGTCGTAGTTCACGATGACGTTGGCCCGATGCAAATTCACGCCTTCCGCCAAGACCTCGGTGGAAATGAGGATGTCGTAGTCGTTGACCTGTTCCTTGAAATTGGCGTCGAAGTTCGCCCGGACGAGCGGCATCCGTTCCGAACGGTTTTCCGAACTGACGGTAAGCACGCGCTTGTAACCGGCCTGCGTCAGCTTGCCCAACAGGTAGGTGGTGGTTTCCTTGGATTCAGAAAACACCACCAGCTTGTGCTGGCGATTTATTTTCGGATCAAAAAGACCATCCTTCAGGTGCAGCAGAAACTCATCCAGTTTTGGATCCTCCTTAACCAGCATCCATTCGGCGTAAAGTTCGTCGAGCCGCTGCCAATCCTTTTCGATGCCTTCCATGAAGCCAGCTTCAAAATCTGCCTGCGAGCAAATCTCAATGGTCGGGTCGGTTGGCTGGCGCTCGGCGATCTTGGCAATCAGCTCTTCCTCGCGGCCTTCCATCATGAACTCGGTGACATTGAGATTCGGCGCGATATAAACTGTGCCGCGTGCGAACATATCCCGCATGATGCCGGTGGCATCGCGGAAACGGCGCAGTGATTCCCGGAATGCGTGGAAGCTGCTATCGAGGCGTTTCACCAGCAACGTGCGCATGATGACGGCCAATTGAGTGGAAATCCGATCAGCGTTTTGGTATTTTTTCTTTTTTTCCGGCTTCAAGAAACCGATGGCGCGATACCGATTGTAGGTCAACCCGTTGCCATCCATCCGCGACAGCAGTAACATGGTGCGGTCGTAAAGGTCTTCGAGCGCTGGCGACAAGGGGTAAAGGATTTTGCGCGGCGGCTCAATCTTTGGGAAGATGACACCTTGGGTTTCGAGGTCCAGCTTGTAATCATCGTGCTCGATTAGGTCATTGCGCGTGCGCCGCACGGTCACTTCGGAAATTATCTTTGTGCGGATGAGTTCGTAAATGCCCTTCACCTGCTGCCGCGCCATTTCGGGATCGGTTTCACGATGCGCCGCCTGATATGCCTTCTGACAGCGGGCGAAAAAATGCTGGAGGTTGGCGATGCTCAACGTGGAATCCTTCAAATCCTGAAACAGTGAAATCAGATTGCGGATGTCATCGGGCCGGTTGTTCAACGGCGTGGCGCTGACGAGAATCACGCGCTTGGATGCCCGCGAACCATCCGGCAGAAAATGCTGCGTGGGTGATTTGCAAATGCGCTGCAACTCGTCGAACGCCTCGGCGGTGTCGTTTCGGAACTTGTGCGCCTCGTCCACGATGACAAGATCATATTTTTGCGGATGCTTGATTTTGTGCAAGCTGCCGTTGGTGATGATGTCGCAGTTGTCGAGGCGGAATTGCTCCTTGGCCGTTTCGCGCCAGCTATCTTCGACGGCGGGCGGCACGACTATCAGCGTGTGCGAGCGGTGTTCGGGAAACCCGTTGTAGAAAAAGAATTTTTTGGCGATGAGCGTGGCAATCATCGTCTTGCCCAATCCGACAACATCCGCGAGGAAAAAACCGCCGTGCTTTTCCAGCAGCCGGAAGCCACTGGTCACGGCGTCCACCTGGTAGCTGAGGCGCTTGTAGCCCTCCGGCATATCGGTGATGGCGTTGGGATCGTATTCGATGCTCTGGCCGAAATATTCCAGCAGGAGTTTGTGATAGAGTTCGTGCGGCGAGACTGACGCCGCGAGGTAGGTGCTGTCGCGGACTTCCTTGAGGAACTTCGGCAGGATTTCCACGGAATCTTTCCAGAGGCTTTCAAATTCGTCCGTGGCGAACTGCACGTCATTGTAATCGTGCAACAGGACGTTGAACTCGTAGTTGCTTACCTGATCTTCGACGCCAATGCCGGCGGCGGTCAGGTTGGATGAACCGGTGATGACGGCACCCGGCTTGTGTTCGTTGAATCCCTTGGGCCGGAAAACGTAGAGCTTGGCATGAAGGCGCTTGGTCGGGTGCGCCCGCAGTTCAATCTTCTTGGAAATCACATCGTCAACAAACTGGATTACGCCTGTTTCCACATCGCGCTTGTATTCCGCTCCCTGAATATCCTTTCGCAACCAATCGCGAAATTCCTCAAGTGCCTTGGTGGGGTCGGCAAGAAACAACAAGCCGCGCCGGTGGTAGTCGGCCATGATGGCATCCACGTTGATGCCGACGAGGATGCGGATATGCGGGACTTTTTCGAGATATGGCCGGAGCGCGAAATAGCCAGATGAGCGCAGATAGCCGACCAGCGCATCGAACCGTTCAATGTCCGTGTTGCTCTCGAATACGCCCTGAAACTTCTTGAACAGCGTGTGTTCGCCAAGGTTGGTGAAGAATCGTGTGGACATCGCAATTAGGTGAAATCGTAAAGCGCGGCGGATTTAAGGCAATCGCAAAGGTGACGAGCGCACATTTGCCACTTTCTGCGGGCCGGTCGGCACGCATTTCAAGTTCCAAAAACAATTGGCAGGGAACGGCTTTGTTATTGACGCATTTATGGATTAAGTTAAGTCGTTAATTTGCTATTGACAGAATTGGTTCCGGTGGTATGCTTTCATTGCAATTCCGAATGGAAACAGAGTTTAGAGACAATGACCTGGACCGCCTTGAAACTGACGCAGCGTTTACCGCTGATTATGCCAAAGACATTGTTAAGGCATATAGAAAACGGATGCAGGCGATAAGGGCTGCAATTGACGAGCGAGATTTACGCGCCGTCAAAGGGAATCATTTTGAAAAATTGCAGGGCGACAGGTCACATCAGCATTCATTACGCCTGAACGACAAATGGCGTTTGATTGTTGAGATAAAATCGGGAAGTCCGAAAAATACCATCGTAGTAGTGGGTATTGAGGATTATCACTGAATTAAAGAAACGAACAACGAGAACGAGAACGAAAATGAACGACCGAAAACCAGCGGAAGTTTTTTCTCCGGGTGAATTTATCCGGGATGAGCTTGAGGAACGCGGGTGGACACAGATTGATTTGGCAAAGATCACTGGCCGGCCGATTCCGACGATCAACCTTATCATCAATGGGAAAACTTCCATCACGCCCGAAACGGCCATTGAGCTTGCCAATGCTTTTGGAACCAGCGCTCAATTTTGGTTGAATTTAGAGACTGCTTATCAACTTTCCAAAATCGAGGTCAAAAACGACGCGATTCGCGAACGAGCCAAAGTATTTGAGTCTGCACCGGTAAATGAAATGCAAAAGCGCGGATGGATTAAACCAACAAAAACAGTTGCCGAGTTGCAAGAGTGCTTGGCCGCATTTTTTTCACTGCCGGAAATTAGCCGGTTGAAAGGCGCGACATTGCGCGCCACCGTTCAAGAGCCGGAACTGACGCCAGAGCAATTGGCATGGTGCGTTCGGGTGCTTCGGTTGGCAAAGTCACTTCCCGCCAAGAAATTTTCCAACAAATCGTTTCTGGATGGCCTGCCGCAATTGCGGGCATTGGCTGATTTTCCAGAAAACACCCGAAATGTTCCCAAAGTTTTATCTGAAATGGGCGTCCGTTTTGTCGTGGTGGAGCATTTGGCGAAAAGCAAAATTGACGGCGCGGCCCTTTGGCTCGGTGATGAATGGGACAAGCCGGTCATTGCGCTGTCCATGCGCTATGACAGAATTGATTGCTTCTGGCATACGCTTTTCCATGAGTTGTCACACATAAAGAACAAAGACCAATACGCTTTGGATATTGATCTGGTGGGCGCTGACCGGTGCCTGTCGAACGCATCCTTGTCGGTCGTTGAAAACCGTGCGAACGCAGAGGCGGCGGAAATGCTGATTCCGAAAGAAAAATTGCAGTCATTTATCGTGCGAACCCGGCCTTTTTATTCCACTGAAAGACTCATTCAATTTGCAAACCTGATCAAAATCCATCCGGGGATAATTGCCGGCCAGCTTCAATATCGAAAAGAAATTGAATGGTCACACCACCGGAAAATGCTGGTTAAGGTGAAGGATATTTTAATCACCGGCGCATTGACGGATGGATTTGGAAACACAATTTCAAATAGAAATTAAATTTTATGCCCAAAACCAAAACTGAATTTTTGCAGGATGTTGTGGCGGCTTATCGCGCGGCGGGCGAAGAGTGGCCTGCAACCGCGAGGCAAATTGGCGGTTGGGCAATTCATCAAGGCCAGTGGAAAGCGCCCATAAAAAATCAGATTGATCAATGCGCGGAAGAAATTGCCGCCGCAATGCGCCTGGAATACTACACTGATCCCCAAGGTCGCGAAGTCCGCAAAAAGCATCCTTATCGGATTGTTGAAGAACTGCCGGATGGCAAATGCACGCAGCGGTTTCTGTGGATTGACATGGAGGATCCAAAACTAAAGCACGATGAAGCTGAAATGGCCCTTCAGTATGGCCGGAAGCTCATCGTGGGTGATTGCAAACAATTGAAAACTTCCGTGGACAGTTACAACGACAACAACAAACACGGAAAATATATCGAAATCAGCTTCGACTTCGCGGAAGACATGGAAGAATCAGAGCAGCCGACGGTATATCCCGGACTGTAATTTAATCGTTTTGCTGATTGCGCCATTCATTCCAGCATAAACCTCAACCGTCGCCCCACCATTGCCGCTCGAACATATCCCGGTCAATCCGCACCGGCTCAATGCAGCGCGGGTCATCGTCCATCATTTGAAGCCAGAACTCACCGGCTGCTTTTTTGTTTTTTGCCCTTGCCGGAAAGCAGTTGCCCCTCGCGTTGTAATTCGAGAACTCCTTTTGCAATAAGCCGCTCGGCGGCTTCGGCGGAACTTTTGCCAAACATCCCGGATGAAACCAGACATTCCAACTGGTCAACCAGCGGCTGATTGGTCGCTATGGTCAACGTGACTGTTTCCAGTATGTTTTTTGGCCTTGCCATAATAATGCCATTATTATGGCATTATTATCTGTTGACAAGATTTAAGAAATATGGAAGCATTGCACCAATGCCTTATGGCAGGTGGATGTTCCGCACGGAATATCGTGGAAACCCGCAGCAATGCGGGCTTTTCCATTTTTAGATATAAATTTCGCCCCAGCCCTTGCTGTTCCCGTCATACCGTTTCCGTATTTTTTGCCAAAAAACATCTGCCACACGTTTTCCGAACACTGATTCTTGAACATCGGGTATTTGGCGATTGACCAAGCACCGCAATTTGGCCGGATGCGCCAACAAGTCGGCGAGTTGTAGCCCGGCAACATTTTTGAACTTGGGCATCAGTTTTATTTCCTTGCTCGTAAAATGCTGCTGATAAAATGAAGCCCGTTGCTGCCAGTCGCCGTTAGAATAAAGCGTTGCAAACGCAGATTTTAATTGCTGATCTTCAGTTTTCCCGCGTGATTCGCCCATTACGTCGCCGCGCCTGTTACCGAGCCAAAAGCCATACCGCTGCAACAATGCGACCAAACAATAGTGATAAGGTGGAAATGGTAAGTTATAGTTGTTCTGGTGGCTGGCCTTGTTTATGACCACGATCAATGAAGTGAACGGGGTTTGCTCAACGACTCTCAAAAATTCATTGTCAAAGGCGGCTCGCGTGGCTTCGTCTTCGAGCGGGCTGAAAATTCCACTCCGGCTCATTATTTCTTTGCGGTGCAAAATTATCGGCTCGTCGGAATCGCCGTGGAAAAATCGCCGTTTCAATTCCTCCCACTTCAGTTGGAATTGTTCATATTCCGTTTTTTCAAAAATAACCCCACACAATGCCAGATGCCGTTCGTGAACAGTTTGCAATTTGTTATACGAATGGACGCCTGATTCATCAAAATATAACCGATAACGGCTCATTTACCGATGATCCTACATCAATAAAAGTTCGTAGCAATCGCCAAGAAGTTTTGTCCGTGGTCTGGACGAAACGGATTTCAGGATTTTTTCGGGATAACGGTTTGATCCGTTTCCGGGGTCAGTTTCCAAAATTCCTTCGCGTCCGCCTGCTTCACCAAGCCTTTGTAGTGGCGCTGGATGATGTCCGGGCTGTTGCCGGCCCACGCTGCGGTTTTGCCCTCGTGCTGGAAACAAGCCAGATGATTTGAAATCCCGGTGTGCCGCAAAATATCCGGTGTCCACGGTTTCAACGCCTTCCGCCGCTGCTTCGCCTCGTCCGTTTCCGTCCCGGCCGGTTTCAAGTCGGGATTGCCAAAACCCGCCGCCAGTTTCACCGCGTCGAAATCTTTCCGCCAGTTCGCGCCCCGGAACGGATTCTTTGCCGCCGCATGGGTTTTGAGCCACGCGATAAGGTTGGCGGGCAGGGCGTATTCCCGGCCGGTTTTGTCTTTTTCGGTCAGGCAGGCCATGTCCACGATCCGGCGCTGGCGCATTTTCGCCATCTTCGCGCCGATGGTGACGATGCCGGCCTCAAGGTCAATGTTGTCCCAAGTGAGGCGGGCCAGTTCCGTCGGGCGGATGGCCGCAAACAGCGCCAGCGTGACGTAGGGAACGAGTTTGCCGCCTTTGTAGTCGCTGGCGATGCCCAAAAACTGGCGCACGTCGTCGAGGCTCAAAATGGCCGGTTCAACGTCGTCGCGGGTGCCGCGCCGCCGGATGGTTTTCTTGGCGGGGTTTGTCATGCAGTATTGTTTTTCCATGCTCCAGCTAAAGAAACTGGAAAACGACCGGCGGTTGTCCTCGCGGGTGGCATCGGTCACGCCGGGCTGCGCGGCGGCTTCGGCGACGTGCGCGGGCTGGATGTCGGAAACAAGTTTCTCCGGGAACTTGCGGACGAGAAAACCGACGCGGGTTTTGAGTCCCTTGAGGCTGGCATCGCGCAATCCCGATCTTTTCTTGGCGTCCAGAAATTCGGTGAACGCCTCGCGGACGATGATTTTTTTCAGCGGCTCGCGGTAGTTGTCCATGAAATAGCGGATGGCCTGCATCATGGGGCGGCCATTGAGTTCGGCATAGGCGCGCTCGGCCTCGGCTTCCTGGGCGGGCGTCAGGCGGGTGGTGGTGATGCGCTTCTCCGGCGTGAAATTGAGCACCTCAATTTCTAGTTGCTGTTTGCGGGCGAGTGCTTCAGGCTGTGTCTTGTAATTTTCGCGGATGCGGACGCCGCCGGGAGTGGTTCCGGCGACGCGGTAGGCGGTGGTTTTATTGGGGTTTTCAAACGGACAGATGATATAAACGCCGCGAGTTTTCATACCGCTATAATGGCAAATTTAATGGCAAATGTCCATAGAAAAGTGAAAAATAGCGATAAATAAAGGGTTCTGCGGTGTGGTCAATGCCCTTTTAAGGCATTGGTCCAGGGTTCGAGTCCCTGCCAACCCACCAGCCTTC
>CAYYWB010000010.1:0-29118 GCA_964475285.1 uncultured Bifidobacteriaceae bacterium
AATCATAGCCTACATCACGTTGATTGGCTTCATCGCCGCCGCCATCATTCACAGCAACAAAAAGACCAAGCTTGGCGCGTATCACCTCCGGCAGATGCTCGGCTTTGTCCTGACTTGGATCGTCGTCTGGCCGTGCGCACTCATTCTCATGATCATTCCGCTCTTTGGCTGTCTTGTCCTGCCCTGCGTCGCGCTTTTTGGCGTGGCGATGCTTGTGTGTTGGATTTTGGGGCTGGTGGCCGCCATTAACGGCGAGATGAAACCGATGCCGATTGTCGGGCCGCTCTATCAAAAATGGTTTGGCACCACGTTTGACTGAACCGCGAAATACGCCAAATACGCGAAAGAATTTGGGGAAAAGAATTATTCGCGTGGCCGCGGTTGATGATTTTTTGGCAGGATTGCTCCAACGGAGCAAAATCATTCATCAACCGTGGCGGCGTCTCGGCAGGGTGCCGCATTCTTCGGGAAAATAAATAATCCGGCTTTCTGCCGAAAGCCGCTACGGTCGTGCGCCGGAGTCAGACGAAGGCGGGCAGCCCTGGGCTGATTGATGGAAGACCGTTGGGATTCAGTAAACGTGATTCCAAGATTTAATTTGCTGGATTTTGGCAGCAGAACGGATTCTCCTATGTCAGATTGAGAACAGGCAAACATATCATCTTTCTCGGAGCTGGAGCTTCACACGGTTCTGGTTATCCGCTGGCTAATGGTTTAAGGCTTCTGATTTCTTCACGCAATAAATGGGAACAAGCTTTGGTTGAATACGAAAACAAGCACGGCTTTGTTGGCAGACCAATAACAACATTGGGGATGGCCTATTGGGACAGGCATAAAGACGCGCTAGACCTATTCCGCAAGGGTGGCTTCGCGACGATTGATGAGTTTTGCAAGTTGGCTGGAATTTCTCGATTGCAAAATGAAATTCACGGCTTGCGTTGTATGCTGCGAGCAGCTTTGGGTTTGCTTAATCCCGAAGAAAGTTTTGAAAAATCAGAATATTATGGTTTTGTCCAGTCTGTGTTTGCGGATGATCTTGTTTCCCTCCGCGATGATATAACCATTCTAACATACAACTACGACCCATATCTTGAGTTCCTGCTGTTTCGGGCTAAACAACATCGGTGGAGTGTCACGCGAAGAGGGAAAGGTTTTATCCAAACACCAGAGGACATGGTGAAACACAAGGAACTCGAAATGCAGCTCAACGCAGTGACAAGTGGTTTCTATTCGCAGCAGGATTTAAATTGGCTGAATGAAGGCGAAACAAAAAGGGCGTTTTGTGTGCTTAAATTGCACGGGTCAATTTGTCATTTCGCCGACGAGGCTGCTGGCTTTGAGAGTCTTTTTTCAGACCCGCCGATTCAAAGGGCGGAAAAGCTTTTCAAAAAATCTGTAGAAGGAATATTGCCGCCAATTTTATTCCCATGGGAAATGGTATCAGAAAAAGGTTTTGCAGATGCTCAAAGCTTTCCGTTATACCGAAACCTTCAACCTCTTTTCAGCGGCATATGGCAAAGAGCCAGACGCGAAATTCAATCTGCCGATAAAATCTCGTTTGTTGGAATGTCAATGCACTCGTTTTTACTGGATGGCTTGAAACATCTTTTTAATGGAAAGGCAGGTCAAGTCGAAGTGTGCGTCGCAAATTCAGATACCCCGGCATGGGTGCGGGCCAACCGCGAGACTTATTGGCAGAACAAACCGCATACTTCGGCCTATAATGTCAGCAAAATGCTAAAAGAGTTTGCCCCCGCTATGAATCAGGTTGGAGTGACGGCTGACCGTGGTCTGGCAAGTGACCAGATTACACTTGTCAGCGATTTTGAGTCATTTGTTAAGACGCAAATGAAACCAATCGCTATAAATTAGTTTCATTGCATCGGTATCCCGCTAAACCTGACTGATCTCACAACTTCAAATCCATATCCGTCACGGCACCGAATGAGGCGCTGGTGACGTGGGCGGCATACTTTGCCAGCACACCGCGGGTGTAACGGGGCGCGGGCTTTTTCCACGCCTTTGCACGGGCGGCCATTTCCTTGGCGGTTATTTCCAGCGTCAGTTCCCGTTTCCCGGCGTCAATGGTGATGGTGTCGCCGTTCTTCACGAGGCCAATCGCCCCGCCGGAGTAGGCTTCGGGCGTGATGTGGCCGACCACAAAGCCGTGGCTGCCGCCGGAGAACCGGCCGTCGGTGATGAGCGCCACGTCCTTGCCGAGTCCCTTGCCCATGATGGCGGAGGTGGGCGAAAGCATTTCCCTCATGCCCGGCCCGCCGCGCGGCCCTTCGTAGCGGATGACGATGACGTCGCCCTTCACGATGGAGCCGTCGAGGATTTTCTCCAGCGCGGCTTCCTCGGAATTGAATACGCGCGCCTTGCCGGAGAATTTCAATCCTTCCTTGCCGGAGATTTTTGCCACGGCGCCTTCGCTGGCAAGATTCCCGCGCATGATGACGAGGTGGCTGTCCTTTTTGATGGGGCGATCGAACGGCTGGATGATGGTCTGCCCGGCGGGATAGGGTTTCACGCCGGCGAGTGTCTGCGCCATCGTCTCGCCGGTGACGGTGAGGGCGTCGCCGTGGAGCAGTCCCTTGTCGAGCAGGGTCTTCATGAGCGGGCGGATGCCGCCGATGGCGACGAGTTCGGACATCAAATGCTTGCCGCTCGGCTTCAAATCGGCGAGCACGGGCACGCGTTTGCCGATGCGCGTGAAGTCGTCGAGGGAGAGCTTGACCTTGGCGGCGTGCGCGATGGCGAGCAGGTGCAACACGGCGTTGGTCGAGCCGCCAAGCGCGATGACGACGGTGATGGCGTTCTCGAATGCTTTCTTCGTCAAAATATCGAGCGGGCGGATTCCCTTTTTCAACATATCAATCACGCAGGCGCCGGCGCGGCGGCAATCGTCCATCTTGGCGGGGGAGATGGCGTTTTGGGCGGAGCTGTTGGGCAGGCTCATGCCGAGCGCTTCGATGGCGCTGGCCATGGTGTTGGCGGTATACATGCCGCCGCAGGAGCCGGGACCGGGAATGGCGCATTGCTCGACGGCCTGAAGTTCGGCATCGGAAATCTTTTTATTCGCATGCGCGCCGATGGCTTCAAAGACGGACACGATGTCGAGCTTCTTGTCCGGCGCGCTGGTGAGGCAGCCGGGCAGAATCGTTCCGCCATAAACAAAGACGGACGGGCGGTTGAGCCGCGCCATGGCGATGATTGAGCCGGGCATGTTTTTGTCGCAACCGCCGATGGCTACAAAGCCGTCCATGCCCGCGCAGCCCACGACGGTTTCGATGGAGTCGGCGATGACCTCGCGGGAGACGAGGGAGTATTTCATGCCTTCGCTGCCCATCGAAATGCCGTCGGAGATGGTGATGGTATTGAAGACGATGGCCTTGCCGCCGGCGGCGTTCGCGCCCTTCTCGGATTCGAGCGCGAGCTTGTCAATGTGCATATTGCACGGCGTGACGTTGCCCCAGGTGGAGGCGATGCCGATGAGCGGTTTCTTGAAATCCTCCGGCTTGAAGCCGACGGGATAAAGCATGGAACGGGCGGCGGCGCGTTCAGGGCCGTCGAGCAAAATGCTGGAATGGGGACGGAGCGGATCGGACGATTTATTATTTTTCATGGCGCGGATTCTAAACGAAGGCGCGCGCATCGGCAAGCCACGGCGATTTGAATTGAAAATTGCGTCGGGCCGCCTGCCGGCACGCCACGAAAAATCCGTCCGCTACTCCCGGTCAAAAATCAGCAAGTCGCTTTCCATTTTGAGCGTGAGGCGCGGGCCATCAACTGTCGCGACTGCGGATTTGTTCGCGCCGTTGTCGGCGAGCGACAGATCGTAATTGTTCCCGTCGCTTTTCCACTGGCCCTGCAAGGTGGCCGTGTCAAACGTGGCTGGCTGGTTGGGCTGCATTTTGAAATGCGGCAGGTTTTTCAGGAAGACCTGATTGTCCGCGCCGGCCACCAGCATCGTTTTGGCGTAAGCCGGAAACCACAACGCCCGCATGGCCGCCATGTCGCCGGATGGGACATTGGTCCTGGTCTGAATCAACGCCGTCAGCGACGCCATCACGTTGACATCCCAGCGGCCCAGGATTTTTTCGTCGCCGAACTTCGCGGACTGGCCGGTTTGCAGATAGCTTTGCAAATCGTCGAGATTGGTGAGAACAAGATTCTCAACCACGCCGGCGACATCCCCGTTCTGCCGGATGGCGATGGCCTGCGTGTTGTTCCACAACTGGCTGAAGGGGGAATGATTTTTCCAGGCGGCTTGAAAGTCCGCGTCCTGGCCGAGTTTTTTGAAGTCGTCGCGTTCGGCGAGCGAAAGAAAGGCCGGATAAGCCGAAATCCTGCCCAGCAACTGCGGGTTTTGATAAACCAGCCCGGCAAGGTCGGCGGTTTTGAAATAAATTTCCGGCATCGGATCAACCGCGCGCGCCACCCGGATCAGCCCCGTGTCCTTCAAATCCCGGCCCATCCGGTTCAACATTCTTACCGGCCACCGTTCCTCGTCCGATGTTGCCATCTGCACCGTCCAGTAGCTGAAATCGTAAATGACGAATGAAATGAGAACAAGGTAAGCCAGCCCGTTCAGCAGGCCGAGACAGAGGCCGAGGCGCTTGTTGACCCGTTCCCACAAAATCAAATGGATTTCCTGCCGTTGATATTTGTAATGAACATTGACCTTGTGATGGATCAACAATCCGAGCGACTTGAACGCGCTCAACAAAATGATGAAAACCAGAAAGGGCGGCAGCAGCCAGATGGCGAACGGATTGTGAATGCCGATGTGGGGCAGCAAAGCCCGGAAGATGCCGGACAACGGCCAGGCCAGCAGCGACGAAATGATGATTCCGACAAATGAGACCGCCACGCGAATCGCGCCTTGCCGAAGCCCCATTCCGGCCCCCGCGGCCATGAGCAACAAAGCAAGAATCCAAATGGTCATGCACACAATAAAACCCATTTATCAGAAAAAGCACGAGAAAAATTGGTCGAGTGACGAGGGTCGAGGGTCGAGGGTGAAACGGTCTTTGGACCTCGGCTCTCGACTCTCGTCCTTCGACTGCTACCATGCGCGCGGTGAAAATTTCAATCGTCGTTCCGGCATTCAACGAAGAGCGGTTGCTCGGCGGCTCGCTGGCGCAAATCAAGTCGGCGGCGGATGCGTTCACCCGGCGCGGCTGGGAATTTGAATTGATTGTCTGCGACAACAATTCCACCGACCGGACGGCGGAAATCGCGCGCGCGGCGGGCGCGACGGTGGTTTTTGAAGCCATCAACCAGATTGCCCGCGCACGCAACACCGGCGCGGCGGCGGCCACCGGCGACTGGCTGATTTTTGTGGACGCGGACTCGCACCCCAGCACCGGATTGCTCGCGGACGTGGCGGAACAAATCGAAACCGGCAAATGTCTTGCCGGCGGCTCCACGGTGCGGCTGGACGAGAAACATTTCGTGGCCGGCTGCGTCACGCAATTGTGGAATTGCGCCAGCCGGTCTCTCAAACTGCTCGCCGGCTCGTTCATTTTTGTCGAGACGGCGGCGTTCCGCGAAGTCGGCGGCTTCAGCAACGAACTGTTTGTGGCGGAGGAATTGGAATTGAGCAAGCGGCTGAAAAAACTCGCGCGCGGGCAGGGCAAAAGAATCGTCATTTTGCACAGGCATCCGCTTGTGACCTCTGCGCGCAAGATGCGGCTTTATACCATGCGCGAGCATCTGCGCTTTCTGGCCAGGGTGATTTTCAGCAACGGCCGCGCGCTGGGCAGCCGCGAGAAGGCGCATCTGTGGTATGACGGGCGGAGGTGAAAGTGCCGCTTGCATTGGGACCAACCGCCCTGCGATTTCAACAGGCCGCCTGCGTCGAAATTGCAAGAGCCGCCTGAATCGGCTGAACGGATGATTTGAAGCGAGGCGCGTCATGGAAAGAGGAAAGCGGGGTTGACAGGGTGCGCCATTGGCGTATCTTCTCAAGGCGTGGAATTTATAGAAACGCCCACGTTCACGCGGCTGATCGGAAAACTCATGGAGGATGACGAGTATTCGAAGCTTCAGCTTGCGCTGGCGCGACGGCCGGACTGGGGCAGCATCATTGCGGGCGGTGGAGGCATTCGCAAAATGCGCTGGGCGGGCAGCGGCCGGGGCAAACGCGGGGGAATACGGATTATTTATTACTGGCAGACTGCGGACGATCAAATCTGGCTGCTGGTGGCGTATCCGAAGAATGAGAAAGAAGATTTGTCCGCCGACGAAATAAAACAGCTAAGACGATTGGTGGGGGAGTTTGAGTCATGAAAAAAGAACTGTTTGAGGAATTGAAGCAAAGCCTGCGCGAAGCGAATCAGATCAGGCGCGGCCAATTAAAGCCCGGGCGCGTCTTTCACGTTGCCCCGGAGTCAACCATCGTGCGCGTGCGTGGCAAGCTTGGGTTGTCGCAGACGAAGTTTGCGTCGTTGCTGGGGATCAGCCAGGACACGCTGCAAAATTGGGAACAAGGCCGGCGGGAACCGACCGGGCCCGCCAAGGTGTTGTTGAGGATCGCCTCAAAACATCCGCGTGTGCTTTTGGAAGTGGCCTGACGCGCATGTGATCTTCAGCAACGGCCGCGCGCTGGGCAGCCGCGAGAAGGCGCATCTATGGTATGACGGGCGGAGATGAAAGCGCATTTGCTGCGTCTCACGCCGCCAGCTCGGCGAATAATCTGTTGTCTGCGGTTGAGTAAGGAACACTCATAGGCATTGTCATTGTGGTCATTTCTTTTGCCAGATTCTTTTTAGACTTTCGAGTGCAGCTTGAACTCGCTCTTTCCTTTTCTGGTCAGATTCCTTTTCCAGAAGACCCCTTAGGCAGAACTCGGTTACGTCAGTTCCTTGGATGTCATGGCAGATTGTGACACATTCTGCTGTAATATTGGTGTCGTCCGTTTCTGAAATCTTGTCTAATAAAGCAGGAATTGCGGCCACGCCAATTTTAGTCAGTGCGGTTCGGACAGGAGCGTATTCTGCCCATTTCTCCGCCGTCATCATGCCACTGATCATTCCTCCTTGTGGAGCATCTTCATCCCACTCCAAATGACTCACCAAAACTGGAACAGCTTCTGGTGCCCGATATTCAGACATAACAATAACCGCATCCAGTTTCACAGGAATGGAGTTAGTGCCATCCAGTATGACTATCAGCTTTTGCACCAACTGTTTTCTTTGTGTATCCAATCTTACTGCTGCATCAAATCTTACAAGTCTATTCGTTGATAATAGGGCGTCGATCGGATTGTCGTTCGTTTGTGCGCTGACGGCGCAAAAACCCGCCAGAAACAATACCGGAATGAGGTGTTGTATTTTCATAAATGTTTCAACTCAGTCCCAACGCTTCGAGCCACCGCCAACTCGTGACGCGAACCATTCACCCCTCCCACAGACTTACGACGCGGCTGCGGCTTTTTTCCCAGCGGTGAGGAAATCCAGGTAATCTACCAGACGCGGCTTCATTTCCCGGCGCGGCACGATGGCGTCAATCAGTCCGTGGTCGAGGAGAAATTCGGCGGTCTGGAATCCGGGCGGCAGTTCAGCCTGTGTGGTGTCCTTGATGACGCGCGGTCCGGCGAATCCAATCATCGCGCCCGGCTCGGCCAGGATCAAATCGCCGAGGCTGGCGTAACTCGCCATCACGCCCGCGGTGGTCGGATGCGTGAGCACGCTGATGTAGGGCAGGCGGTGCCGCGCGTGGTAGGCGAGCGCGGCGGAGGTCTTGGCCATTTGCATGAGGCTGAACATGCCTTCATACATCCGCGCGCCGCCGCTGGTGGAGATGATGACGACGGGCATTTCCTTTTCCGTGGCGCGCTCGATGAGGCGCGTCAGTTTTTCGCCGACAACCGAGCCCATCGAGCCGCCGAGAAAGCCGAAATCCATCACGCCGAGCGCGAGCCGGTGCGGGCCGATTTTGCCGAGGCCGGTGACGACCGCGTCCTTGAGCGTGGTGTTTTTCTGATACTGTTCGAGCTTCGATTTGTAGGTGGACGCGCCCTTGAAACGCAGCACGTCAACACTGATCATGGTGGCGTCCATTTCCTCGAACGTGCAGGTTTCGACGAGCGAATGGATGCGCTCGCGCGAGCCGATGGGGAAATGATGGCCGCACTTGGGGCAGACCTTCAGATTTTCGTCCAGCTCCTTGTCGAAAATCATCGTCTCGCACGCCGGGCATTTTGTCCAAAGGCCCTCCGGGATGTCGCGTTTCTTGGATTTGCCGGGGCCAACCTTGGGCTTGTTGGTGAACGCCGTTTGCATGGCTTCCACCGGCGGCGGCGTCAGCGCCGGCTCGATCTTGTCGTTGCCAAGCGGCTTCTTTGTGAATGAAGTCGTGTCCATGAGTTTGCAAATGCTATTCAATTCAAAGCCCGCGCGCAACCGTCCAGACACAAACATCGCCCGCGCCGGCGGCCCGCAGCGCCTTGGCGCACGCGCTCGTGGTCGCGCCGGTCGTGAACACGTCGTCCACGAGGACAATCCGCCCGCCGTCCAAACCGGAATGGCCGGATGCCGCAAACGCGCCGCGCATGTTGGCCGCGCGCTGTTCGCGCGTGAGCAGCGTCTGGGTCGCGGTGGGCATCACGCGCCGGAGCAGTTTGTTGTTCAGCGGAATTCCCGTGGCCGCGCTCAAATGAGTTGCCAGCCGTTCCGCCTGGTTGAATTCGCGTTCGCGGTGTTTCAACGGATGCAGCGGGACGGGCACGATGAAATCCCGGCTTTGTTCGGCCAAAGCGGATTTCGCCTCGCGGATAAGCAGGTCGGCAAGAAACGGCTCGAACCACAGCGCGCGCTGGTATTTGAAGCGGTGAATTGTCTCGCGCACGATGCCGGTTGCGACCACCGCCGAGCGCGCCGAGCTGAAATGCAGTTCCATTTCGCGGCAATTTGTGCATTCAAACGGCGCGGTCAGATCGCCGGGACAGGGCAGGCCGCAGCGTTCGCAAAACGGCGGGCGGATGAAGCGCACCTGCGTCCAGCAATGCCGGCAGACAAAGCCCTCGCGCGCCGTCGCGCGCTGTTCGCCGCAAATCTGGCAGGTTTCGGGGTAAAGAAATCCGAGGCCGACGTTGAGCCAGGTTTTGATTGGCGCGGCGGGCGAAGTCATTTGGGAATCGTAAAATGCGGACGCCGCTGGTCCAGCGGCAGGAATTTGAAAACAACCAGCGTGGCGGCGAGGGCAATGAAGGCGAGCCAGCCGTCAATCATTTTGCCGCCGCCCCAGAACCAGATTGCGGCGCGCGGCGACTGGACGGTGAGCTGGCCGTAAATTTGCAGCCAGAAAATCCAGCCCGCGTGCAGGCCGATGGAGAAATACAGGTTGCCGGTGCGTTGATACGCGAGGCCGAGCAGCACGCCGGCGAGGGTCAAATTAAAAAATCCGGGCACGAGCGCGTGGAAATCCGCGAAGCCGCCCAGCATTTGCGGGAGCAGGACAAGTCCCGAACTCCAGACGACCGGGCCGGCGGGTTCCCCGCGCTGGAGAAAATGCGCGAGCGCGTAAATCGCGCTGCTGATGAGGAGCGCGAACGGCCAGTGCAGCACCCGGCGCAGTCCGCCGAAAATGCCGCCGCGAAACAGGATTTCCTCCAGCGTGGCGACAACGGCCGCCGTCCCAATGGCGCTGAAAATAATCCCGGCAATTTTGTGCGCCGCCAGATTCTGAACCATGCCTCGCCCGCCAAACCCGATGGCAATGCCGGCAACGGCGGCCAGCGAGAAAAATCCAAGCAGCAGCCCGCCGACAAATTTCTTCGATTGGCCGTAAGGCGGGATGATGCCGATGTCGCGCCATGACGTTGCGCCGAGCGAGCGCAACAGCGGCCACAGTCCGGCCAGTGCGAGAATCAGGAAGGAACGATCCAGAAAACGGTGGAACGGCGCGCTGGCGGCCTGGGGAAACGAATGCGCAAACAATTGCGCGGCGCGACAAAGCCACGGCGCAAGCAGCGCGCCGCCAATGAAGACCGCCGCGATATAAATGACCAGCGCCCGGAGAGGTCGCATGAAGTAAAATTACTTTTTCGAGGACGGCGAGCCAAGCGCTAATTGCCTGCGCTTTTGTGGGGTTCAAACCGAATGCCGCGCCTGGCGCTTGGGCAGGGCGGTTTTGGTCCTTCGCGGCGGGGCGAGTATTTCTTCGGACAGAAAATCTTTCAGGAATCCGGGTTTGTCGTGGCGTCCGCCGCGCCGGTAATCGCGCCACAAGATTTCGGCCACCGGCTTCGGGTCGAGATGAAGTTCTGCGGTGAGGAATTCAAACAGCAGTTCCATCAGGCGCATCAGGGCGATGCCGTCGGTGCGATGCGTGCGCGCATGGAGCCAGTCGCTGAAACGGAGAAACCTCGCAAATGCCGTCGGTGGGGCGAGACTCTCTCGAGGCCTGACTTCATTTGCATGAGAAGATTTGTGCTCGACGGAGTCTCGGCCCACCGGTGAAGAATTATTGCTCCAAATCAGCGGCGTGGTTTCGATGAAGTTGCCGCTGTTGCCGACCATGTCCCAGTAGCGCGCGAAACGGCGCAGCCTTTGCATCGCCGGAAAATCCATCAGTTTGTTCTGGAGAATTTCGTAGGGCGGTTGCGGATTGTAAATCATTTGCCATTCGGCGTCGTGCCGGATGATCGGCACGCCGCGCAGCCGTTTCAGGATGCCCACCTGGATTTCCTGCGGGCCGAGCGCGATGAGCCGGTCAAAGCCGGCGGCAAGGCTTTCGGCGGTTTCGCCGGGCAGGCCGATGATCAAATCGGCGTGGATGTGGACGCCGGTTTCTGCACGGAGGAAATGGAAATTGTCCGCGAGCTTGTCGTAATTCTGCCGGCGGCTGATGAGCGCGGCGACTTCGGGATTGAAGGTCTGGATGCCGACCTCGAATTGCAGCGCACCCGGCGGGAATCGGGCGATGATTTCGCGCAGGGATTCCGGCAGCCGATCGGGAATCATCTCGAAGTGGAAAAAATGGCCGGGCCGGTAACGCGCGAGAAAGAATTCGAGAATGGTTCTGCTGGTGGCGATGTTGAGATTGAACGTGCGGTCAACGAACTTGAATTGTTTCAGCCCGCGATCCAAGAGCTTTTGCATCTCACGGAGGAATTTGTCCAGCGGAACCTGCCGCACCGGAATGTCGAGCGACGACAGGCAAAACTCGCAGGTGAACGGGCAGCCGCGCGATGCCTCGACGTAAATGACGCGGTGCGCGATGTCGTCGTCGGTGTAAAAGTCGTAGGGCAGGGCGAGTTGTGAGAAGTCCGGCGGCCCGGCGGGAACGATTTTGGGAAGCGGGGCGCCGGCCTCCGGCACGGCGGGTTGCGAGGATGATTCATCGAGCCGTGCCAGAG
The DNA here is from genome assembly GCA_964475285.1 of uncultured Bifidobacteriaceae bacterium. GTDB lineage: Bacteria > Verrucomicrobiota > Verrucomicrobiia > Limisphaerales > UBA11358 > UBA11358. The sequence goes on from CAYYWB010000010.1 coordinate 11,366, forward strand.
GCCGGCGTTCCAACAACACCCGGCAGACTTCTGCGAATTTCAAATCCGCCTCGCCGGTGATGACGTGGTCAGCGAGTTGGACAATTTTCTGGTTTTCCGTTTCGTAGCTGACCTCCGGCCCGCCGAGGATGATTTTGATTTCAGGCCGGATGTGTTTGATGGTGGCGATGACTTCGGTGGTCTGCTCGATGTTCCAGATGTAAATGCCGAAGCCGATGATTTTCGGATTGTGCGCGAGCAGGCTCTCCGCGATGTCGAGCGGGCGCTGGTTGATGTCGAATTCGGCGAGGCAGGCGCGCGGCTGGAGTTCGCCGAGATTGGCCAGCAGATAGCGAATGCCAGACGCGGCGTGGATGAACTTCGCGTTGAGCGTGGTTAAAACGATGTCCGCCACGCGAAAATTATGAATTGCGAATTGCGAATGTCGAATCATTCGTCGGGGAAAAATCAGCGGAATTTTCATTAGACCGGCGCGCCCGGATTTGTTACAACTGCCCGCCTATGACACTCGACGATATTCTACTGGAGGCGGAAGACAAGATGATCAAGACCGAGCAGGTGGTCATAAACGAGTTTGCCGGCGTGCGCACGGGCAAGGCGTCCGGGTCGCTCGTCGAAAACATCGTGGTGGAGGTTTATGGCGCGCAGATGCGCATCCGCGAGCTGGCCGGCATCACCACGCCGGAGCCGCGCATGCTGGTCATCACGCCGTGGGACTTGAACTCGCTGCACCCGATTGAGAAGGCGATCCAGAAGGCGAACCTCGGAATGATGCCGGCCATCCACGGCAAGATCATCCGGCTCGCGTTCCCGGAATTGAGCCAGGAACGGCGGCAGGAATTCGTCAAGCTCATCAAAAAAATGTCCGAGGACGGGCGCGTGGCCATCCGGCACGTGCGGCGTGATGCGATGGAGCAGTTGAAGAAGCACGGACACGACAGCGGCGTGACCGAGGACCAGGAGAAACAGTGCGAAAAGGATCTGCAAAAGCTCACCGACGATTACACCGCCAAAATTGACGCGCACGTTGTCCACAAGGAAAAAGAAATCATGACGGTGTGAGCGGCGGGATGTTTCGCGGAGCAGTTTTCCGTTGAAAATCCGTTGAAAATCCTTGACAAAGGTTGCGCCAGGGTTTATTGATTTTTCTCAACCTTTATGATTGAACTCGTAGTAGGTGGTAGTTCCCGCGCAACCGCGCAACCGCGCAACCGCGCAACCGCGCAACCGCGCAACCGCGCAACAAGCAGCGGAATTCTTTCGTAAATCGGCTTTCTTCCGTCGCGCTTCCGAACAGTTCCGATACGACGCCGGGTTTCTCCGCCTCCCGTCCGAGACGTTTGAAATGTCTTCATCGAAACGGCCAAGCTGTGAGATTTTGCCAAAGCACACCGAATTGAATTACCACAAACTAAACTTATGAAAATCATTCTCCAACTTTTCTGTGCGCTGTGCGCCTTGATGTTCTTTAATCACGTCCAAGCCGCTCCTGGCGGTGCCGACGAATCCAGGTTCCAATTGACCATTGAACTGCGCGATGGTTCGCGCATCGTTGGGAAAAGTCTGGATGACACATTGAGCATTCACTCCACTACGCTGGGCGACGCGAAACTTGCCTGGTCTGGCATCCGCTCCATCGAATACACCACCGTCACCAACACGGCGCGGCTCACCGTGACCAACGGCGATACGTTCACCGTTCAACTTACCACTGATTCCCTGCGGATTGATACGGATTTTGGGACATCAGAAGTTGCGGTGAAACTTGTCAAGAGCATCAAAGTATCGGCGGCAGCCGGGCCGAGAGTCATTGCCACAACCGTTCCCGCCGAAAAAGCGGGTTTGCAACTGACGATTGAATTGCGGGACGGTTCGCACGTCGCCGGAAAAGGTCTGGACGACTCCTTGAATTTCCATTCTACGGCGCTGGGCGATTTGAAACTCGCATGGTCGGGCATCCGCTCCATTGAATATGCGACCACCAATTCAGCCAACGCAAAATTGACGACGACGAACGATGAGGCGTATGTGGTCCGGTTGACGGCCCCAACTATCCGGGTGGAGACCAGGTTTGGCACTAATGAATTGCCGGTGAATCTGATTCGGAGCATCAAGACCTCGACGCCGGGCGCGACGTTGGAATATGGCACGGCATGGGAAAACAGTCTGGGGATGAAGTTTGTGTCAGTCCCCGGGGCAAAGGTGATGTTCTGCATCTGGGATGTGAGAGTGAAGGACTACACCGCGTATGCGCAGGCAAACAATGGAGTGGATAGGAATTGGGAAAATCTAAATTACAAAGGAGTGCCGGTAGCGCCCAGCGCGGATTGTCCGGTGGTCAATGTGAGTTGGGACGATGCCAAGGCGTTTTGTGAATGGTTGACGCAGAAGGAGCGCGCGGAGGGCAAAATCAGCAACAGTCAAATTTACCGCCTGCCGCGCATGGCGGAGTGGCGGCAAGCGGCGGGAAATACGAAGTATCCATGGGGTGACGACTGGATGCCACCAACCGGGGCTGGGAATTTTGCCGACTCAACTGCAAAGCAGTCCTTTAGCGATCTGACGGTGATAGACGGGTATGACGATGGATTTGCCGCCACGTCGCCTGTCGGGAGTTTCGCAGCGAACAAATACGGCCTCTTTGACATGGCCGGGAATGTGTTGCAATGGTGCGAGGACAGAGTTATCAACCGCTGGGGTGGGGATCAAAACCATGCAATGTGCGGTTCGTCTTGGCGCGAAAGTAATCCCAAACAAATGTTGTCTTCATACTCGACAAGTCATTTGCCAACCAGTCACGCCGACATCTTTGGTTTTCGTGTTGTGCTGGCTGATAATGCTTTGTATCCATCAGATCCGCCAATTTCGGGTTTCGGCTTTGAATATTTTTACAAGCGTTGATTGACGCCGGAGCAGGTCACTCAGTGCGCCGCCGCGTTTGTCGCAGGCTCAAACCGGATGATTGTTTCATCGGGCTTGAAAGCGGATTTTATTGTCAGCGCGCCCGCGAGGCGTTATCTATGTGCGCGGATGATCAAGTTTTTGTTTCTGATATTTGATCCGGAGGCGGCGTGGAACCGGATCGCGCTTTCGCGACGGGGCATCGGGTTCATCTTTACCAGCCTGGCACGTTTCAATGAAAATATCCGCCAGATATGTTGAACTTTTGAATCAACTCTGGAGTTTGAACCACGCCGTCTTTGGCCTGGTTTGCGCCCTGGTCATTGGAATATTTTGCTGGAGCGCGGAACCGGGTTTCTTTGAATCAGCCAGTCCGCGCGCGGAAGATTCCTATTACAATCTGTTGGTGCAGGGTTTTCGCTCCGGCCAGCTTAACGTGAAAAGAGAAGCGCCGCCCGGACTTGCCCAACTTGCCAATCCGTATGATCCCTCCGCCAACGCCTCGTATGTGTGGGATGCGCGTTGTCTGTCCTATGAGATGAGTTACTACAAAGGGAAGTTGTATCTGTATTACGGTGTCACACCCGCTTTGGTGCTTTTCTGGCCGTATGCAGCCCTGACAGGCCGCTATTGCCTCCATAAATATGCGGTCGTGATTTTCTTCGCGTTGGGCTTTTTGGTTGCCGCGGGGCTATTATATGGAGTCTGGCGGCGTTACTTTGCAGGAGCAAGCATCTGGGTGGTTGCGGCTGGGATGCTTGCCCTCGGCCTGGCCACCGGTGCGCTGGGAACTTTATCAAGCTGTGATCTTCACGAGGTTCCGCATAGTTGTGGATTCGTGTTCACAATGCTGGCGTTGGCGGCAATCTGGGGTGCATTGCATAAACCAAAACGGCAGGCTTTGTGGCTGATGCTGGCCAGTCTGGCTTATGGACTGGCAATCGGGTCGCGGCCATCGTTGTTGTTCGGGATGATCATCCTCTTGATGCCGGTGGCTCACACCTGGTGCGCGGCAAGTGAACCGGTTTCACTTCGGCGGATTGGATTGTTGTTCATGGCGGCAGCCGGTCCGGTGATGGTGATTGGGTTGGGACTGATGATTTACAACACCCGGCGGTTCGACAGCCCATTCGAATTTGGCTGGCGGTATCAGTTGACAGACATCCAGAATGCCGCCGCACAGCCGTTCAGTCTGCATTATCTCTGGTTTAATCTTAAGCTCTATCTTTTGGAACCGGTTCGATGGGGTTGGCATTTTCCATTTTTGCAAGCCGGCCAGATGTCGCCTTTGCCGTCGAATTACTACGGAGTGGGAGGGCCTTACTGTGGCATACTGTGCAACTATCCGGTGGTATGGCTGGCCTTTGCCGCGCCGTTGGCATGGAGAGGCAGGCCGGCGCCGGAAGCTTCGGCCTTGCGTTGGTTTGCATGGGCCGCATTTTTGCTTTCTCTGACGTGTGCGCTGACTCTCTGCGTTTTTTTCTCGGGCAGCAGCGGGTATTTGGCGGATTTTCTGCCGGCTTTAATGCTGCTGGCCATTGTTGGCATTTTGGGCTTGGAGCGCACACTTGCGGGTTCGCCAGTTTGGCGTCTTGTTGCCCGCTGGACTTGGGGCCTGTTGCTGACTTATTCGGTTGTATTTGGCATATTAGCCAGTGTTAAAACCCATGCTTATGCCAGTTACATTCTTGGCAACTCTTTTGTCAATCAAGGGCGCGCGGACGAGGCGGTTGAACATTATCAACAAGCCCTGGCACTTGATCCGGAGCCTGCGATTTTCCACGTTGGCCTCGGCTCGGCTTATTCCCGAAAAGGGTGGTGGAACGAGGCAATGATTCATTTCCAAAAAGCCGTGGCAATCGAACCCGGCCTTGCCGACGCCCAATATGACCTTGGCTGCAATCTCATCCGGACCGGACAATTGGATGAAGCACTCGTTCATTTGCAAAAAGCCCTGGCAATTGAACCCGACATCGCCGCGACTCATGATCCGGCGGAAATCAACAACAATTTTGCCTGGTCACTGGCCACGAATCCTGAAGCAAATGAAAGAAATGGAACAATCGCCGTGATCCTTGCCGAGGGCGCCTGCCGGAAGACGCATTATCAGGCAACTGTGATGGTCGGCACTTTGGCGGCGGCTTATGCGGAGGCGGGACGGTTTGAGGAGGCAATTTCAACGGCCCAAAAAGCCTGCGCGCTGGCGTCTCAATCGGGTGATCAGGAGTTGTTGAAAAGAAACCGGGAACTGCTGGCTTTGTATCTCAAGCACCAGCCGTATCACGAAACCGCCGCCCGGTCTTCCGATAAGTAAATAGCCGGCCTCATGTGTTTTGAGAAACAATTCTTCCGCGCCGTGCCGCGGTAGAACAATTCAGCGTCCCGCCGCGTTTGTCGCGGATTCAAACCGGATGATTGTTTCGTCGGGCTTGGCGTAGCCGAGTTTCTCTCTCGCGAGGCGTTCGATGGTCTTCGGGTCGTTGCGCAAGGCGTCAATCTGCGCCTGAAGCCGGTTTAACTGGTTGGTTTCCGTTTCAAGCTGCTGGTCTAATTCGAGAATTTTCGCGCGCATCCGGGTGTTTTCCTGGATCAATGGCAGGTAATACATCCCAATCAGCAGCAGCACGGCCAGCACGATGAGTCCGATGACGAATTTCGTCAGCGTGCTCCAGATGTCGCGGTCAACATTCACGCGGCGAGTAAAGCACGAGCGCGGCGCGGGTGAAAGCGGATTTTATTGTCAGCGCGCCCGCGAAGCGTTATTAATGTGCGCGGATGATCAAGGCTTTGTTTCTGATATTTGTGCCGGAGGAGGCGTGGAACCGGATCGCGCTTTCACGACGGGGCATCGGTTTCATCGTGGGGCTGTATCTGTTGCCGATGATGCTGATTGTGGGCGGGGTGGAATTTTTCGGACTGGTCAAGTGGGGCCGGTGGCAGCCAGCCTTGGATCAAATCAAACCTCCTTTCAAAGTGTCGGAGGCTTTGATCTATGAAACAGCGGAAATGCTGCTGATGGCCATCGTCATCCTGGCGGGCGCGCATTTCATCAAGGCGCTGGGCGACACGTTTCACGTCCGGCACACCTACGCGAACACCCTGACCCTTGTGATTTACGGGTTAAGCCCGGTTTTCATGCTCCGGCTGCTGGATGTTTTTCCGACGATCAACCTCTGGCTGCCATGGGCCATCGGCATCATGCTCACCATCAAAGTCCTCTACACTGGCGTGCCGCGCATCATGCTGCCCGATCCGCCGGACGCCTTTGGATTGTATCTCATGAGCGCGCTGTTGCTGGCCATGGTGACGGCGCTGGAGCGGTTCATCAGCGCCGGCTGCCTGGGCGGAAGTTTCAAGCCGGTGGAAAATCTGATTTCCGACCTCGCCGCCCGGCTGCCGTTCTGAAAATGAAAGCGCTGGTTGAGCAGGAATTGCCGCGCGAAACCGACCCCGTGCTGCTGCATTATCTGCAAAACAAAAGCTACGGGCAGGCGCGGCTGTTTTTGCGGGGGCACGACACGGGAAATCAGATTGGAGACTGCCGCCATGTCTAAGCAGGGAAAACATATTGATGACTATTTTCTCCAACATCTGGGACAATCCATCGTTATTGATGAAAGAGACAGCCCAACCTCTTCGGTATTCAGAATCGCGTTTGGGTTGGGCGTTATGGTGTGGACTGATGCCGGGATTTTACGCCTTGTGTTTTGCATGGGGCGCCCGGATTTTAGCAAATACACAATCGGCAGTTGGCTGATCCTCGCGTTTTTATTTTGTATAATGCTTTTGTTCACTTGCGGTGGTGCTTTTGTGGCGTTTGCACGGTCTCGTGTTGAGGCCACAAGTGAGAAAATTCTCGCGGGCAACACCTGGTTCGGTGTGCCGGTCAAATTGAAAGTCCTGCGAGTATCGGAAATAAGCGCCATTAAATTGACATGGGAACGCAGCAGAAGTGCGTTTAGCAGTCGCTGGTTTTGCGCTGCTTCTGCTTTATCCGCAAAGAAAGCAAAACCCATTCGATTGTTTTCTTGTTCCGAGAGGGAATCAGCTCTGGAATTGGCGAGCGCCGTTGCCGGGATCACCAACTTGCCGTTGCCGTTGCAAAACATTCCGCAGCCTTGATTATGTTTGATGACACCATCGCCGCCATTGCAACGCCGCTCGGTGAAGGCGGACTGGCCGTCGTCCGCATTTCCGGCGCGCAGGCGCTCGCCGTCGCCGACAAATGTTTTCTGCCCGCCGGCAGAAATTCGCTCAAACCGTCCGCCGCGCCGACGCACACGATTCAATTCGGCAAAATTATCCGCGCTGGAAAAATGATTGATGAAGTGCTGCTTGCCGTCCTGCTCGCCCCGCGCACGTTCACGCGCGAGGACACGGTGGAGATTTCCTGTCACGGTGGAATTCTTCCCGCCAAGCTCGTGCTCGACACGCTGCTCGAAAACGGCGCGCGGCTGGCCGAACCCGGCGAATTCACCCGTCGCGCGTTTCTGAACGGACGAATTGATTTGGCGCAAGCCGAGGCCGTCGCCGATTTGATTCATTCGCGCACCGAACTCGCGCTGGCCGCCGCCAACGAACAGCTTGCCGGGAAACTTTCCCGGCGCATCAACCGGCTGCGCGACGATTTGATGCGCACGCTCGCGCACGTCGAGGCGCACATTGATTTTCCCGACGAGGACATCGCGCCGGACACGAAGGCGCAATTGTTGAAACGGTTGGAAGACGGCATCGCGTTCATGGACGAACTGCTGCGCACGGCGAACGAGGGGCAGATTTTACGGCGCGGCATCCGGGCGGCGATTGTCGGCCGGCCCAACGTCGGCAAATCGAGTTTGCTCAACCAACTGCTCGGCCGCGACCGCGCCATCGTTTCGCCGATTGCCGGCACGACGCGCGACACGATTGAGGAGACGGCGAACATCCGCGGGCTGCCGGTCGTGTTCATTGACACCGCCGGACTGCGCGAGGCGCGCGACGAGATTGAGCAGGAAGGCATCCGCCGCAGCCGCGAATCGCTCGCCAGCGCCGAATTCATTCTCCACGTGCTCGATGCCAGCGAGCCGCTGTCCGAGGCGGATGGAAATTATCTGGCCGGGTTCACCGGCAAAAAACGGATTCTCGTCCGCAACAAAATGGATTTGCCGGTGAAGCTGGAACTGCCGCCGGAAATACGCATCACGCATCACGCATCACGCATTGTTGACGTTTGCTGTTTGAGCGGGCAGGGGATTGAAGCGCTGAAGGACGCCATCAAGGAACTGGCATGGTCCGGCGAAATCAGGGCCGAGATGTTGCAGGTGATGATCAACTCGCGGCATCAGGACGCGCTGAACCGCGCGCGCGCGTCAACCCAGATGACGCTTGACGCGCTGCGCGGCGACGCGACGCTGGAACTTGCCGCGATGGATTTGCGCATCGCCGTCAACGCCGTCGGCGAGATCGTCGGCAAAACGGCGACGGAAGATTTGCTGGATTCCATCTTCAGCCAGTTTTGCATCGGCAAATGATCACGGCGCCATCCGGACGTTGTTCGTCGTGAACAACGCGCCGCTGAAACCGGTGACATTGATGCCGTCAAACTTCGCGTTCAAAACGTTCGACAGCGTGATGCCTTTGCCGCAAGTGCCGGTGATGTCCGTGAGCGCAAGGCCGTCAATCGGCCGTTCCGGCGGAACATTTTTTCCGGCCACCAGCGCTTGAACATTGTCAACCTTGACGTGGTTGAAGCGGATGTTTTTCACCAGCGCCCATTTTTCGACATCGCCGGGCACCGGGTCGGTTGCCTGAATTCCCTTGGTGGTCAGGTCAATGCCCACCAGCGTCGGCGAATTGCTGACGGTGAGATTGTTGAAGGTAATGTTCTCCATGAACCCGCCGCGACCGTCGCGGCTCTTGATGAAAATTCCATTTTGACGGCCGGAGATGAGGCAGTTTTCCAGCCGCACGTCGCGGACTCCGCCGGACATTTCCGTGCCGATGCCCAGTCCGCCGAAAAGGCTGCTGACCAGCTTGCAATCCTTGATGAGAACATTTTGCGTCGGGCGTCCGAGATTCACGGCTGACAGGCCGCGCCCGGATTTCAGGGAGATCGCGTCGTCGCCGGTGTTGATGTCGCAACGCTCGATGGTCACGCCGCTGCAGGAATCCACGTCAATGCCGTCGCCGTTGGAAAAGGCGGCGGTGCGGATGACGAGATCGCGCGCGGTGAGATTCTGGCAGAGGAGCAGATGGATTGACCACAACCGTTGATACTGGGTTGAAAAACCGTTCAACGTCACGTTGGTGCCGTTGGCCAGTTCGATGAGCACCGGGCCGCGCGGATCGCGCAACTGGCTTATGCTCAAGGGCGGCCCAGAGATCGCGCCGGGGCCGGCAATGGTTACGTTGTCGGCCTTGTCCGATGAAATGAGCGCGCGATGTCCCTGCCGGAACTCGCCTTCCCAGCGGACATTGACCAGCGGATAATCCGCGATGTCCGGACTGCCCGCCAGCTTCGCGCCGGTTTGCAATTGCAGCGTCGTGTTCGGGCCGATGACAACGCTGCCAATAAAATAAGCGCCCGCCGGAACGGTCACGATGCCGCCGCCGTGCGTCGCGCAGGAATCAAGCGCCGCCTGGAACGCCGCCGTGTCCTTGGCCACGCCATCGCCCTTCGCGCCCAAATCGCGGACATTGACGGACATTTTTCCCGGATGCACCGAGCGGCAGCCGGCGGCAATCGCCAGAACGAGGGTGAAACAGAACAGGGTTTGGAACAGACGGGTTGTTTTCATTTATATCTGGGCAGGTTGTAATCCATCACGGGCAAAACTTCAATGCGCGATTTGGAGCGGATTCGGGCGGATGCTTGCCAGCCGGTTAAAACCAATTATTCTTGGCGTAGCGGCGTCTCGGCAGAGCGCCGCCATTTTGAATTTGGTCACCGGCGGTCTGCCGCCGCGCTGCTACGGGCGAAAGTCAGGACCTCCTTACGTCGGCTGCTACGGTGGAAGTGGTTTATTGAACCGCATCAAATTAACCGTTTGCAATCAGCCGGAAACCGGCTATTCTGCCCGCTCGGATTTGCCGGAAATTCAACCGAAAGAAAATTTATGTCACAGCATCGCAGTCTGCGCGCGGCGTCCACCCTCGGTGGCAAGCGCAATGTCCTCAAGCGTTTCGAGCGCACGGCGCTACTTGAAAAGCGCGGCCAGCGCAAAGCCGGCGACCGCATCACGGGGTTGCGCAAGACGAAGCCAGAAGTGTAATGTAATTGCGGAATTCGGAATGCGGAGTGCGGAATGAAAGCCGCGCATTGGTTGACTTTTCCGCGCTCCGCACTCCGCGCTCCGCGCTTTGAACGTTCGTCTTCAAAAATTTCTGGCCGAGGCGGGCGTGGCTTCGCGGCGCGCGGGGGAACAGTTCATTTTGGACGGGCGTGTCGCCGTCAATGGCAGGGTCATCCGCGAGCTTGGAACGAAGGTTGACCCGGTTCACGATGCGGTGGCGGTGGACGGCAAGCCGGTTCGCGTCCGGCGGAAGATTTATGTGGCGTTGCACAAGCCGCCGGGCTGTGTCTGTTCCCGCGCGGATGAGCTGGGCCGCCCGACGATTTATGATTTGTTGCCAAAAGAATGGCAAATTGTCCGTTCCGTGGGCCGTCTGGATTTTAATAGTGAAGGATTGATTTTTCTGACGAATGATGGACAATTCGCATTGCGGCTGACCCACCCGCGTTACGGAGTCCGCAAAAAATACGTGGCGACCGTCGAGGGCGAGGCGGGCGGGGAAATGCTGAAGCGGTTCACGCAGGGCATTTTTGACGGCGGCGAGAGGTTGAAGGCGCTGTCGGCGCGGCTGGTTTCGGGAAGCCGGGCGCGCAGCGTGGTGGAACTGGAACTGGCCGAGGGCAAAAACCGCGAGGTGCGGCGGCTGTTTGAATCGCAGGGGCTGTCGGTGAAGCGGTTGCAGCGGACGCAAATCGGGAAAATCAAACTGGGCGAGTTGAAGCCGGGCCGCTGGCGGACATTGACGGAAACGGAAATTAAAACTTTGACTGAAGATTTATGAAAAAGCATTGCTGGTTGACGCTGGGATTGATGGTCGCGACGGTTGCCGTCGCGCAGAACAACTCAAATTCACTGCCGGCGATTCCTTCGCCGGTCACTTCGCCGGCGGCGGAAAGCGCCGCTGCGCCCGCCACGGCCACGCCGAAGGCGGTCGCGCCCGTGAAGCCAAAGAAGCCCGCCCTCGCGCCCGCGAAAATCGTGAAGTTGAAGGAACCCGCGGTCGCGCTCGTTCCCGGCCCGGCGGAAGTCACGGTGAGCAATCTCATTGTGCGCGGCCAGGCCGGACTCAAGGGCGAAGTGGTCACGCATTTGTTCAAGGGCGACGCGGTGACGGTTTTGAGCCAGATCACGCTCGACAAGCACGCGGCTGACGAGCCTGCGCAATGGGCGAAAATCGCCTGCCCCACCAACACGCACGTCTGGGTCAGCGCCAAGTATATTGACTCGACGAGCAAGACGGTTTCGGCCAAGAAATTGAATTTGCGCGCCGGGCCGGGCGAAAATTACAGCGTGCTTGGCGTCATCGAACACGGCACGCCGGTGAGCGAAATCATCACCAAGGGCGATTGGATGGAAATCGAGCCGCCGACCGGCGCCGGCGCTTTCGTCGCCGCGATGTATTTGAAACCGGAAGCGGCGGCTCCGGTTGTGGCCAACATCGCGCCTCCGGTTGAACCCGTGCCCACGCCCACGCCGACACCAACGCCGGTTCCGGAGCCCCAGCCCATTGTCACCGAACAGCCCAATGTTCCGGCCCCGCCGGTACCGCCGGTTCCTCCGGCGCCGGTGGTTGAAACCCCCGCGCCCGTCCCGTCGGTGCTTGACATGACTGTTCCGCCGGGGCCGCGCATCGTGACGCATGAAGGTGTTGTCCGCCATGTTGCCAGCCCGATTACGCCAACGGAATATGAGTTGTATGATCCCGCCACGGAAGTGAACGTAAATTTTCTATACACGACGGCGACCAACCTGGATTTGAGCCGCTACGTTGGCATGAGAATCAATGTCACCGGCGAAGAGGGGCTTTCGGCGCGGTGGCCGGATATTCCCATTCTGACCATCCAGAAAATCCTGGTGATTGACACAAATGCCGTCCCAAAAATCATCTACCGAAGCCCCAGGCAGTCACAAGGTCGTTGACGGCCGCGCCATCGCCGCGCAAATCCTGCGCGAACTGGCGCGGCGCGTGGCGGAGCTGAAGCGGCGCGGCGTGACGCCCGGCCTCGCTTTTGTGCGCGTCGGCGAAGACCCGGCGTCCAAGGTTTATGTCGGACGCAAGGAAAAAACCTGCGCCGAGCTTGGTATTTTTTCCGGGACGCGCGTCCTGCCGGAAAATACTTCCGAGGCGGAGCTGCTCGCGCTGGTTTCAAATTTGAATTCGGATCCGCGCCTGCATGGAATCCTCGTTCAAGCGCCGCTGCCAAAGCATATCCGCGAATCGAAAATTTATTCCGCGGTTTCGCCGAAAAAGGACGTGGATGGTTTCAATCCGGTCAATGTCGGCAAATTGATGCTCGGCGACGCGACCGGGTTCCGGCCCTGCACGCCGGCGGGCATCGTGGAGTTGCTCGCGCGCTCCGGCGTAAAAACCGACGGCGCGGAAGTGGTCGTGCTCGGACGCGGCAACATTGTTGGCAAGCCGATGGCGGCGATGCTTTGTCAAAAAGGGCAGGGGGCGAACGCGACGGTAACAATCTGCCATTCCGCCACGCGCGACATCGCGGCGCACTGCCGCCGCGCGGACATTTTGATTGCCGCGATGGGCGTCGCCGGATTTGTGAAGGCCGGCATGGTGAAACCCGGCGCGACCGTGGTTGACGTGGGCGTCAACCGCGTGGATGGCAAGCTGGTCGGCGACGTGGATTTCGCCGCCGTCCTGGAAATTGCCGGCAGGATCACGCCGAACCCCGGCGGCGTCGGCCCGATGACGATTGCCATGCTGATGCAAAACACCGTGAGAGCCGCCGAACTAAAAATTCAAAATTAAGCACTCAAGACTAAAAATGAACGCCACCCGAATTCTACCCGATTTGCAGGCCTCGCTGTTGTGCGAGGAGGTCCGGCAGGAAGCCAACGGAAATTTCTTCCTTGTCGGCGTCGTCAACCTCATCCGCGTGCCGCAATTGCCGGTCGTCGCCGGGCGGCTCTGCGTCTTCAACCGCTGGACGGCGGGTCTCGGCCAGTTCACCGAAAACATCCGGCTTGTCGCCCCCGACCAGACGACCGTTCTCCGCAAGGGCGAGATGAAATTTGAATTGCGCGACCCGTCGCTGCACACCACCAGCGTCATGGTCTTCGGCAACGTCGAATTCAAGGCCGCCGGAAATTACTACGTCGAGGTGATGGTGGACGACGTGATGAAGCTGCGCTATCCCGTGCCGGTCATCCACGCGCCGCCGCCGCCGGGCCAGACTCCGCAAAAGCCGCCGGAGGAAAAGAAGGCCTGATTTCAAAATTATTCTCGTTTTCGTCCTGCGTCCTCGTCCTCGCAATCGAAAAGCAAAATCGGGGACGATGGACGGGGACGGGGGGGGATTTCATGCTGAATGAATGTTGCCGCTTCAACCTTCGCATGGGAGCCGCTGACGCCGCGCGGCGTGGCGGCGTTCGCCCGCGCGAAATTGGGCCGTCTGCTGCTCGTGCAATTCATCGTCGCGCTGCTCGCCGCAGCGTCGGTCGTCTGGTTTTTTGACAACGGCTGTTTTCCGACCATCAGCGAGGCGATCCAAACAATGCCCGCCGACGGCGAAATCCGCTCCGGCAAACTGGACTGGCACGGCGACCCGTCGCAAATGCTCGCCGAGGGAAAATTCCTGGCGTTCGACGTGGACCTGGATCATTCGGGCCAGATTCATTCCACCGCCGACGTGCAAATTGAATTTGGCAAAGACTCGGTCCGTATTTTTTCGCTGCTGCCCGGCTATTCGGAAATTGTTTATGTCCCGGACCGCGCCGCGCCGTTCAACCGCGCGGAACTCGAACCGCTCTGGGGCGCGTGGGCGGCGGAAATCCTGTTCATCGCCGCCGCGGCGGTGACGGTTGGTTTGCTGTTGAGCTGGTGGCTGCTGGCGACGATTTATTTTCTGCCGGTCTGGCTTCTCGGATATTTTGCCGACCGCAACCTGAATTTTCGCGCGTGCTGGAAATTGTCCGGCGCGGCGCTGCTGCCGGGCGCGCTGCTGATGGCTGCGGGCGTTTTGCTCTTCGACTACGGCTTTCTCGATCTGGTTCAACTTGGATTCCTCTTTGCGGCGCATTTCGCGCTGGGCTGGATTTACCTGTTTTTGAGCCAGCTATTTCTGCCGCGAATTTCCGGATCGCCGCCGAAACAAAACCCGTTCAAGCAAGCCGGAGCTTGAACTCCGGCGCAAAACATTTAGCCTGCGTCCATGTCGAAACTGCCGTTTGAACTGCTTCTGGCGCTGCGCTATCTGCGGCCCAAACGGACGTTTGTCTCCATCATCACGCTCATCTCCGTCGTCGGCGTCGCGCTTGGTGTCGCCGTGCTCATCATCGTCATCAGCGTGATGAGCGGGTTTGACCACGACCTGCGCGAAAAAATCCTCGGCTTCAACGCGCATCTGAAAATTTATGCGCTCGATAAATCCGGGGGCGCCGAAACGCTGGACAATTACGCGGACGTGATGCGCCTTGTCTCGTCGAACAAGAACGTGCGCGGCGTCGCGCCGTTCGTGCTCGGTCAGGTGCTCGTGGAAACGGAGCCGGCGGACACCAATGCGCAACAATCGCTCACCGCCGCGCCGTGGATTCGCGGCGTGGACGTGAACGCGGAAAGTTCCGTGAGCATCCTGCCCAAAAGCATCATCGCCGGCAGCTTTGATCTGGGCGGACGCGGTCTTGTTATTGGCAGCGACTTCGCAAGCAATCTGAAATTGTCCGTTGGCGACCACGTTTCAATTTATTCACCGGCTGATTTGAAAAAAATGAAAGAATTGCGCGGCAAGGCAAACGAAGAGGCGATTTTACCGGATGATTACACCGTGACGGGCATTTTCAGCACGGGCTATTTTGAATACGACGCGAACGTGATCGCCGTCTCGCTCGAAAACGCGCAGGATTTGTATGACCTGAACGGCTCGGTTCACGGGCTGTTCGTGGTGCTGCGCGACGCGTATCAAGCGGCCCAGGTGCGGCGCGAACTGGAGCAGGCGCTTGGACAAAATTACGGCGTCGCCACATGGATGGAGGAAAACAGGGCGATTCTCGGCGCGTTGATCGTCGAAAAAAACGTCATGTTTTACCTGCTCTTTTTCATCGTGCTGGTCGCCGCGCTGTGCATCTTGAGCGCGCAAATCACCTTTGTCGTCCAGAAAACCCGCGAAATCGGGATGCTCAAGGCGCTGGGCGCGACGAACCTGCAAATCTCCGGAATTTTTCTGGGCCAGAGCGCCATCATCGGCGTGCTGGGCGTGCTGGCGGGGTGCGGACTCGGCATTCTGGCGCTGGCCTATCGCAACGAATTCCTGCACTTCATGAATCGTCTGACCGGCTGGGAATTGTTCCCGGCGTCCATTTACGGTTTTGGCGAACTGCCGGCGGTGGTTGCGCCGCGCGACATCGCGCTGATTTGCGCCAGTTCCTTTGTCATTTGCATTCTCGGCGGCGTGCTGCCCGCGCTGCGCGCCGGCCGGTTGAAACCCGTGGAGGCGCTGCGTTATGAATGAACCGCTTCTTTCCGCGCGCGGCCTCTCAAAAAGTTACGTCATGGGCCGGCGCACGCTCGAAGTCCTGCGCGGCGTCCACCTCGACGTGGCGCGCGGCGAATTTCTCGCGTTGCGCGGCGCGTCCGGCGCGGGCAAAAGCACGCTGCTTCATTTGATTGGCGGGCTGGATTCTCCGAATGCCGGCGAAATTATTTTTGACGGTCAGAATCTCGCCGGATTTTCGGAAGGCGAACTGACGCATTTCCGCAACCGCCGCGTCGGCTTTGTTTTTCAGGCGTATCATCTGCTGCCCGAACTGACCGCGCTGGAAAATGTCTGCCTGCCCGCCCGCGTCGCCAGGATTTCCGCCGCCACCGCCGAAAAACGCGGGCGCGAGTTGCTCACGCGCGCCGGCCTTGGCGAACGCACCGACCACAAACCGTTCGAGCTTTCCGGCGGCGAACAGCAGCGCGTGGCCATCGCCCGCGCGCTCGTCAACGAGCCGGAACTGCTGCTCGCCGACGAGCCGACCGGCAATCTGGATTCGCGCACTGGCGGAGAAATTATTGAACTTCTCAAAAACCTGCATGTCGAAAAGCACATGACGCTCGTCATTGCCACGCACGATGCCAGGGTCGCCGCGCACGCGCAGCGGGCCATTGAACTGGCCGACGGCCACGTCGCTTGAAAATGCGGCGCGTCTCAATTAAGTTCCGTCGTCATGCTTGAGGATCGAGATTACATGCGCCAGCCGGCTTATCACGAGCCGCGCGTGTCGTTCACCGTCGCGCTGCTGATTGTCAATGCGGCGGTTTTTCTTGTGCAATTGGCGGCGTCAAATTCATCAACCGGCGGGGAAATTGAAGGCACATATTTTGCGTTGAGCCTGGACGGGTTGAAACAGGGGTTTGTCTGGCAGTTGCTGACGTTTCAATTCATGCACGCCGGCTGGATGCACATCATTTTCAACTCGCTGGCGATTTATTTCTTCGGACGCCCGGTGGAAGAGGCCCTGGGTCGCCGCCATTTTTTGACGCTCTATCTGTCCGCCGGAATCATCGGCGGCCTTGTGCAAATGCTCTTTGCGCTCTGGCTTCCGTCTTTCGACGGCGCGGTTGTTGGCGCCTCGGCGGGCGCGTCAGGCCTCGTTGCGGCCTTTGCCATCCTGCATTGGGAGGAGCGGTTCAGCCTGCTGATTTATTTCATTCCAGTCAACATGACCGGCAAGACCCTGCTCGCCGTGAGCATTGGGCTGGCGTTTCTCGGCATATTGACGCCCAACAGCGGCATCGCCAACGCCGCGCACCTCGGCGGCATTCTGACGGGCGCATATTATGTGCGCCTGTTCATCCAGGGCCGCTGGCCGGGCTGGAAATTTCCCGCAAGCCGCTCCGCACCTCGCAAACTGGTCGCTTCGCGCGCGGGTGAAGTTTCTCTCTGGCGCTCCGCCGCCGGCAAACCGGATGAAGATTTGCCCGCCGCCGATTTTCTCTCCAGCGAAGTGGACCCGATCCTCGACAAAATCTCCGCGCACGGCATCCACAGCCTGACGGCGCGTGAACGCGAAATCCTCGAAAAGGCGCGAAAGAAAATGACGGGCCGCTGAAACGATCCCGCAATTTAACATTTCACTTTTCCGCCATTTTCCGTTTTCATTGGGCAATGATTACGCGCTATTCCCGCCCGGAGATGCGGGCCATCTGGACGGACGAAAACAAGCTCCGCATCTGGCTGCAAATTGAACTGCTTGCCAGCGAGGCCCTGGTGAAGGAGAAAATTGTTCCGGCAGGGGATTTTGCCAGGATCAAGGCCGGCTGCGACAAATGGTTTGCCGACCTGCCCGGCCTCGTCGCCCGCCAGCGCGAACTGGAAAAGGTTCTCAACCATGACGTCATCGGCTTCACCACCGCCGTGGCCGAAGCCATCCATGACGACGCCAGCCGCTGGTTTCATTTCGGCCTTACGAGCAGCGACGTGGGCGACACCTGCTGTGCCGTGCAGATGCAGCAATCGGCGGACATACTGATTGCCGACGTGAAGAAGCTGCTGCCCGTCATCGCCCGCCGGGCGAAGGAGCATCAAATGACGCCGTGCATCGGTCGCAGCCACGGCATCCACGGCGAGCCGACCACCTTTG
>CAYYWB010000011.1:0-28698 GCA_964475285.1 uncultured Bifidobacteriaceae bacterium
CCGGGTCCGGCCTTTTCTTACACACAAAACACTTGAGAACTGCTCAACACCACTGCCGATAGAATACACCAAGCCCGGAAATCGTCATGTCACCAGTTGTGGGGACAAGGCTAAACGGGTATATGTCTTTCACAAACCCATTTTTATGGCAAACGCCAATAAAAATGCGGCCAAAAACGGTGAAATGCGGGATTATCCCGCGCCGCCGTCATTTTCACGCCAAAATATCTGGCTGGACGATTTTCGGGTGTTTTGGGATGCTCCGGGGATATGGCTTCGTTTTTACTTTACTGGTGGCATAACGTTCAAGCCGGCTGGGGAATTGGCGATGGAATTTTTGAAAAGATTGAAGGCGTTGCCATTCTCATTTCAGCAGGATGCCTTTGCCACAAAAAAGCACTCAAGCACCGCAGCACGCTGGAGGACAATGCCATGAAATGGGCGTTTCATACTTTCTGGGTTTCGTTCGCAATTTCAACAGTGTTCGTTGCCCCATTCCTTCAGCAAAAAAAAGATAGCACAGCCACATCCACGGCCCCGATTCCAGTTAATGTCACCGTAACGAACATCACCGTATCACAGACACAAGCGGGTTCATTTGTGCCATCTAACAACGTTCCGGTGCTAAATGAATTGATTCAAGAAAGGGCGAAAGCAGATCAGGAAAAGGCCGCCGAAGCCAAAGCCGAGCAGGACGCGAAAGAGGCGGCGTTCAGGTCGTATTGGAAAGAAAGCCTTCCGTTTTACCGTGGTATTTTGACGAATTTTTACGATTTGTTGAATAAAGAGGCAAAAAAACAAAGAGACACGCTTACACCATCTTCATCATACGAACTCTGCCTAACGCCAGACATATATGTAAATGAGGGAATTTCAAACGTGGCCCGGCTCGTTTTTCAAAAAAACACCAATTGGAATTTTCAGATTGTCGTCCTGTCAGCCGCAACGTTAAGGATACAATGCAGCGGTGGTTATTTGAACCTTGACCCATTACGACCTGATGCAAGTCATGTTGCCACATCTCTTTATGGCCCAAATGGAAGCCTTCTCGACAATCCCGTTGGTTTGATTGGGGATTCCTCCGCCATTTTTCAGAAAAGCATGACAAACCTGATCCAGCTTCAAGAGAATTACCTTAACAGCACGAATTTTACCCTGAAAATAAAATGATAAAAGTGACACAAAAACACTTGACAGATCACAATATATGTGTCACATTTATCGCATGAAGACAAACGAAGTAAGAGACGAGTTGAATCTGATAACGCTGGCGCAGGAATACGCCGACGAGGACAAGGCGCGCGGCTTGCTTGAATCGCTCCTTTGGCCGAATGGCGCGGTTTGCCCGCATTGCCAGAATGACGGCAACGCCAAGGCGATTTACAAGCTGGAGCCGAAAGCGGACAGCAAATCCAAAGTCCGCAAGGGCGTCTATAAATGCGGGGCTTGCCGCAAGCAGTTCACGGTGACGGTTGGCACGATTTTCGAGGATTCACACCTGCCAATCAGCAAATGGCTCATGGCCATTTTCATCATTTGCTCGTCCAAGAAATCAATCAGCGCGAACCAGTTGAGCCGGATGCTGAAAATCACATACAAGGCCGCGTGGTTTATGGCACATCGGCTTCGTTTCGCCGTCAGTCCTGAAATGCCGCTGGCCAAGCTGCTCAAGGGCGTTGTCGAAGTGGATGAAACATTTGTGGGCGGCAAGGGATTCCGCTGCTCGCGTTATCGCCGCCAGACGCCCGTTGTCGCGCTGGTTGAACGCGGCGGTGGAATGCAGGCAAGGGTCGTTAGCAACGTCACGCAACACAATCTCGGAAGAATCTTGAATGAATGTGTTAGCAAGGATGCGGTGGTGAACACTGACGAGCTTCCGGCCTATCGCAAACCGCTAAAGGAGTGGAAAGAACACAGCACGGTGGTTCACTCGCAAGGTGAATACAGCCGCCGGAATGAGGACGGCACGGTGTCTGGCATCAATGGTTGCGAATCGTTTTTCAGCCTGCTAAAGCGCGGCGTGTATGGCTCTTGGCATCATGTCAGCCGCGAGCATTTGCCAAAATATGCGAATGAATTTGCGTTCCGTTGGGATACGCGCAAACAGACGGATGGTGAACGCATGGAAACGGCGATTGGTATGACCACTGGAAAGCGTTTAACCTATCGCCAAATGATTTGAGGGAATCGGCTTTATCGCCAATTCGATTGTCTTGTGAAACCAAAAGCCCCGCATATTCCGTGGGGCAGAAAGAGAAACCGTGGCAAGATCAAAACGAGCGAAGCACAGAACGAAACCGGCGGAAACGATGCTGCCAAATTTGAGCGGCGTCTCGTTCAAGGATGCTTTGAAGGCTTTGCTTAAAACGCCGCCGCCCAAAAAGTCAAAATGAGCGAGACACCGAAAGTCGGCAGGCCAGTCCTGCCAAAGAAAGAGAAGCGCGGCAGATTCATTTCCACGCGGCTTTCGCCGCCGGAGTATGCGGAGATTGAAGCCGCCATAAAATCATCCGGCGAAACTAAAACGGAATGGGTGCGGATGAAACTGATTGCCGCCGCCCGCCGCGCTTAAACGCATCAATGAAAATAGCAATTTCCAAGAGACGCAATTGGGTTTGTGAAAGACATAATCCCGAGGCTAAAAAATGATAAAAGGGCCTAAAAACAGGGTTTTGATAGTTTTTGGCCATGAAAACCGCTGAAAACATTGGGCTTTACGCTGCCGGGCGGTTGCGAGATGCTTTGCATCTATGGCAGAAAAGCATCCTCGTTCATTTTGGTTATTTTGGGGTGGCGCTTTCTGGCAGGGAGCAAAAAAATCAAGGGAAGGATTCGGCGCTGCAATTGAGGTGGCCACTGTGTTTCTGGGATTGGGGCTTCTTTGGCTTGTTTGGTATTCCAAACATCATCCCAATTTCAATATCGCAAGCGGGGAGGAGTTTGTGAATTACTGGGTCGCCATACTTCCGCTGGCCATCGGTTTTATGTGGTTCATTGGCCATGTTTTTTATCAGCCATATAAAGTCTATAAAGAGCAATTCGGCCAGCACGCAAAGGAAATTGAAGAATTGAACGAAAAACACGCCGTGGAAATCAAGGAATTGAAAGCTAATAACGAGCAATTGGGACAGACAATAATATCATGGATAGAAAAGATGGATGCGCTGCAAGCGAAATTAGCCGAAAGAAGCGAGGCCGACAAATTGGTTACAGCCAAGCAGACCGCCAAACACTCCTTGGGAAATTCGCTGATGTCTTTCCAGAGACGCTTACAGGAAGCAAAGAATATATCCCGCTATGAATTTGAAGATGACGTTAGAAAGAGGGAATGGGAACTCACAAATAGCCTCTTTGGAGCGACAGAGGAAAACATAGGTTTTTTGCTTACAAATGCCGAAGTCGCATTATTTAGAGACGCGAGACCCGCACCGCTGCCTGACCCAGAAAAATACGACATATTCACCACAAGGGAACAAGAATGGCAGTGGCACGTTAATTTCATAATCGCCAAAAAAGATGAACTAAAGAGAATTATTGAAAGGATTCCATAAATGCTTGAAAACAAAGAATAAAAGTGACACAAAAACGCTTAAATGACGGACTTTGCGCTTTAATCCGGCGCGCGGGCTGCGTATAAATCCCGCATGTCCGACCCGGTTCAACCCGTCATCAACGCCGCGACGCGCCTGTGCGCGGTCTATGGCTTTCCCATCCGGCACTCCGCGTCGCCCGCGATGCACAACGCCGCGTTCGCCAGGCTCGGCCTGAACTGGCGCTACCTCGCGTTTGAAGTGCATCCCGACAATCTGCGCGCCGCCATCGCCGGCGCCAGGGCGATGCAATTCTCCGGCCTGAACCTGACCGTGCCGCACAAATTGCTCGCGATGCAAATCGTGGATGAACTGGATGAATCGTCCAAGACGTGGGGCGCGGTCAACACCGTCCGATTCGAGGCGCGCGACGCGGGCGGGAAGTGGCAGCCGCTGCATCATTTTACCGAGGCGATTTCCGGCGAAATCCGGACGCAGGGTTTCAACACGGATTCCGACGGCATCGCGCGTTCGTTGCGCGAAGACCTCGGCCTGAAACTGGCGGGCTTGAAAGTGCTGCTGGTTGGAACGGGCGGCGCGGGACAGGTGGCGGCGTTGCGGCTGGCGATGGAAGGCGTGGCTGAATTGTTTGTGACGGATTACGTCATCGCCAAGGCCGAAGCGGTGGCGGAAGAAATCCGCAAGCGTTATCCGCGCGTGAAGGTGACGGTCGGTTTTCCGAAAGGCGAAATGGATTTGCTGCTGAATGCGACGCCGATTGGCTTGAAGGCTGGCGATCCGTCGCCGGTGGATGAAAAGCAATTCCCGCTGCGCCAGTCCCGCGCGGTTTATGACATGATTTACAAACCAGCGGAGACGAAGCTGCTCGCGTTGGCGAAGGCGGCGGGATGCAAAACCTCGAACGGCCTCGGAATGCTGCTGCATCAGGGCGCGGCTGCGTTTGAAATCTGGACGGGCCAGACCGCGCCGATTGACGTGATGCGCCGCGCGCTGGAACAGAATGTTTATGGGAAATGATTCAATTCTCCGGAGGGACGAGTTACACGAGTCCCCAAAAAAATGGGACTCGCGGAGCTCGTCCCTCCGAGTTAATTATGGGCATTAACTCGATATTTGACGCGGGATACTGGGCGGCGGTGCCGTTCCATTTCTGGTCGCTGTGCTTCTTCGCGCTCGGCTGCATCGTCGGCAGCTTCCTGAACGTCTGCATCCACCGGCTGCCGCTGGGCATGAGCATCGTCACGCCGCCGTCGCACTGCCCGCATTGCAAATACTCGATTCCGTGGTGGCTGAACATTCCGCTGGTGACGTGGCTGGCGTTGCGCGGTCGCTGCAAAAACTGCGGCGCACCCATTTCGCCGCGCTATTTTGTGGTGGAACTGCTCACCGGCCTCGCGTTCCTCGGCTGCTGGCTGGAATTTGGCGATCCGGTTCATGAATACCCTTCCATGCCGCTGGCGCTGGTTTACGCGGTCTTTCTCGCCGGGCTGATTTGCGCGACGTTCATTGACTTCGAGCATTTCATCATTCCCGACGAAATCACCTACGGCGGCGTGGCCACCGGGCTGGTTGCGTCATTTTTTCTGCCGGCGCTGCAGGACTCGGACGCGATGCGATTCGGACTTCTGTGGAGCGCGCTCGGCGCGGTGGCAGGCGCGGGAATTGTCTATGCGATTCTGCGTCTGGGCAAATTGCTGTTCGGGCGGCAGAAAATCAAATTCCCGGCGGAAACAAAAATGATTTTCTCCGAAACATGCCTGCACCTGCCGGACAAGGAAATACCCTACGACGAATTGTTCTGGCGCAAGTCGGACATGATTGTGGCGCGGGCGAAAAGGGTTGAATTGATTGACCGGAGTTATTTCGACGCCGTGGTCAGAATTTCCCAATCGTCGGTGCGGATTGAGCAGGACAAATTTGAAGCCGAGGCAATCAATCCGGAGGATGTTCCTCACATGGAGATTTGCGGCTCAGAAATCATCGTGCCGCGCGAGGCGATGGGGCTGGGCGACGTGAAGTTCATGGCGGCGATAGGCGCGTTTCTCGGCTGGCAGGGCGTGGTCTTCTCGCTGATGGTCAGTTCGCTCATCGGCTCGGCGGTCGGCGTGACTTTGATTTTGACGAAACGCCGCGAGTGGTCCTCAAAAATTCCCTACGGCCCATACATCGCGCTGGCAGCGGCGATCTGGATGTTTTTGGGAAAGAAACTCGTCACCGGATTTTTTCAATAGCAGGATTTGGATTTTTTTGCGGCCGGCCCACGCTCGGTCTGCCGGCAAACTGTTTGACGCGCGAAACAGAATATCGGCGGCAAATCTGAATTGACCGGCGCGGCACGGGGCGCGCCTTTGGGTTTGGCCAGGAAGGAATCCTTGCGGCGGCGGCGGAATTTGCAAAGATGATCTGCAAAGTGAACCTGTGAATTGTGAGTTCGCGGCATCAAAACGAAAAGAAATTTGGCCGGTGGGAAGATTTGCCCGGCGGCGGACGGCGTTATCACTTGGATGTGGCCGGGCGATCCGGCTGGCGGGCGCGTTATTGGAAGGAAGTGGACGCCGATGAAACCACGATCCGTTTCTGGCAGGAAATTTACGACGACACGGGCAAGCTGGTTGAAATTCACGAAAAATTCCCGGTGGATAAAGGCCACCAGAAAGTGTAGAGTGCAGCCATGACGATTACGAAGCAAACCGTCGCCGGCAAAATCGCCGCGTATCTCCATCACGAGATCACGCCGGCGCAGTTGGTGGATTGGGCGGAACGCGCCATGATGGACGGCGAGCTTGCCGAGTCCGACGCCGGCACGATTTCAGCCGTCGTTGCCCGGCTCGGCGTGGCGGATGTTCGCGCCTTCGGCCTTGCTTGGGACGATTGCGAGCAGCTTCTTCATCAGCTTGGTTTCTCTCCGCGCGTGGAAGTGATCGCGGCCTGACCGCCCTTTCTTTCACGCGAGACGAACTTGCTAATGAATCGTGCCGAACTTAAATTAGGAGCATGAGTCGAACGGAAATTATCTCTGAAATCCCGAAATTGTCGCACGCCGACCGCCGGGAAATCATGCGCTACATTCTCGAAGTCGAAGGGAACAATGGCGTTGACCTGCGGGCGCGCGGGATTGACGAGACTCACGCCGCCGAACTTCGGGCGCGGCTGAAAACCTTCGCCGAGGACTGGGAACGGCCCGAAGCCGACATTTATGACCAAGACCCGGCGCGGTGAAGTTGTCTTGGTGCTGTTTCCGAATTCCGACCTGCGCACGGCCAAGCGCCGCCCCGCGCTGGTGATTCAGCGGAACAATCTCGACAACGGCCTGCCGCAAACCATCGTCGCCATGATTTCGAGCAACCTCGCCCGGCGTGGCCATCCCAGCCGCATTTTTGTCGGCCTCAATTCCGCCGCAGGCAAAACCGCCGGTCTGCGGCTGGATTCCGTCGTTATGACCGACAATCTGGCGACGGTGCTGGATTCCGAAATTGATTCCGCGCTGGGCGATTTCCCGGAAATGAAAACCGTGGATGCGGCGTTGAAGCACACATTGGAATTGGCTTGAACGCGCATTTTGCGCACGAAACGGGAACACCGGCGGCAGATTTGAATTGATGGCGCATCGGGCGAAGGCCGGTTTCCCGCCACGCGCCTTTGGGTTTGGCCAGGAAGGAATCCTTGCGGCGGCGGAATCTGCAAAGATGCATTCAAAACCGTGGATGCCAAAGTTTCAACCGTCGGCGAAATCCTGGATGCAAAGACTCAATACTTGGTGCCGTTCTTCCAACGATACGAGATTGCGGAATTGCGGAGCGGAAACCCGGCGTGCTGGACGAACTCGCGGCGGAGCGGACCAAAATGTTGGAACAGGAAAGCGCCGAGTTGCAGCAGCAGGCGGAAAAGCTGGCGGATGAAATCAAGGAATTGAGCGGGATGGAGTCTTCAAACCTTTGACACTTCGCAGCCAATCCGTATGCTTGAACCCGTGCGCACCGTTCACGTCTCATTGGGCAACCGCAGCTACGACATCAAAATCGCGCCGGGCTTGATTGGCCGGCTCGGCCGCGAATGCGCCCGGCTAAAACTCGCCCCGCGCTGCGCCATCATCACGGACACCAACGTCGGCAAACGCTATGCCAAGGCCGCTTTCAATTCCCTCGCCACCGCCGGCTTCACGCCGTCGCTGATCATTGTCCAGCCGGGCGAGACGGCCAAAAGTTTGAAAACGGTCCAGGCCTGCTACGACCAGCTCGCGGCGCACCGGCTGGAACGCAAATCGTTCATCGTCGCGCTCGGCGGCGGCGTGGTGGGCGATTTGGCGGGATTTGTCGCGGCAACTTATCTGCGCGGCGTCGCGTTCGTGCAGGCGCCGACGACACTGCTCGCGCAGGTGGACAGCTCCGTCGGCGGCAAGGTCGGCGTCAATTTGAAGGCCGGCAAAAATCTCGTCGGCGCTTTTTACCAGCCCAAGCTGGTGCTGTGCGACTTGGATGCGCTGAAAACCCTGCCCGACCGCGAGTTCCGCGCCGGCCTGGCCGAGGTCATCAAATACGGCATCATTTACGACGCAAATCTGTTCGAGCGGCTCGAACGCGATTTGCCGAATTTTTTGAAACGCGACCAATCCATTCTCGCGCCGGTGATTTCGTGCTGCTGCGAAATCAAGGCGGAGGTCGTCGGCCAGGACGAGACGGAAAGCGGCCTGCGCGCGATTTTGAATTTCGGCCACACAGTCGGCCACGCCATCGAAAACATTTCCGGCTACGGAACATTTTTGCACGGCGAGGCGATTTCCATGGGCCAGGTCGCGGCGGCAAAATTATCGCACAAAGTGCTGGGCTTGGCGGAACGCGACGTTGAGCGGATCGGAAATCTTTTCCAGCGCGCCGGCCTGCCGGTGCAAATGCGGTTGAATTCCTTGAAGCGCCAGAAGCTGCTCAACGCCATGCGACTCGACAAAAAGGTCAGCGGCGGCGAAATCAAGTTTGTCCTCGCTGAAAAAATTGGCAAGGTCGTGTGGAACCGGCGCGTTCCTGAAAATTTGATCCACAACGCGCTGGATGAAATCGCAAGTTGAGATTCGAAGGTCAAAGCTGATTCGCTTCATGCCCGGTGAAAACCGCGGACGCCGGTGCATGCAAAGAACGCGCCATGAGGATTGACAAGCGGGCCGCTCCTGCGATGATGTGCCGTCGTGAGTGAGACCAAAACCCAATTCTCCCTCAACCCGCGCGGCTTCAAAGAAGCCGCAGCGGGGCAAAAACAAATTCCCATCAGTGGTTTCAAACATATGTGGAGGAACGCCATGTCTTATCGTCATTACCTGTCCCTGATTGTTCTGTTGGCTCCCATCGTCGCCGTGGGCCAGATCGCGCCCGGACGCGCCCAAAACTTTGATGCCGGCTGGCTCTTCAGCCGCACGGACCCCAAAGGCGCCGATCAAGCCGATTTCGCGGATTCCGCCTGGCGCAAGCTTGATCTTCCGCACGATTGGAGCATCGAAGGCCCCGTTGACCAGAACAATCCGTCCAGCGGCCGCGGCGCTTTTGTGCCGACCGGCATCGGCTGGTATCGCAAGCACTTCACCCTTGCCCCTGACGCCGCCGGCAAAACGGTCCTGATCCAGTTCGATGGCGTCATGGCCAACAGCGATGTCTATATCAACGGCTTCCTGCTGGGCCATCGCCCCAACGGCTGGGTCAGCTTCCAATACGATCTCACCGGCCACGTCAATTTCGGCCCCGACAAGCCCAATGTGATTTCCGTCCGTTGCGACAATTCCGCCCAGCCCGCGTCGCGGTTTTACACAGGTTCGGGCATTTACCGTCATGTTTATATCAGCGTCCTCGATCCCGTCCACATTGATCACGACAGCATCATCGTCACCACACCCGCCGTCGCCCCCGACAAGGCCACCGTGAATATCAAGACGACGATTGACAATCAATCCGCCGCCGACGCGCCTGTCAGCCTCTCCGTCAAGCTCACTCCCGTCGGAACGGCCAAAGGCGGCTCCTATGCCGACGCCCCGCGTGCCGCCGTTCCGCCAACAACCATTCCCGCCGGCAAATCTTTGGAAATCTCCGGCGCCTACACGCTGCCCAATCCCGCCATCTGGAATCTCGACACGCCAAATCTTTATCACGCCACCGTGAGCGTCCTGTCCAACGGCAAAACCATTGACTCGCAAACCGTCTCCTTCGGCGTGCGTCAATTTGAATTCAAATCCGACACCGGCTTCTGGCTCAATGGGAAAAATTTCAAACTTCTCGGCGGCGCGGTCCACAGCGAAGCTGGAGCGTTTGGCGTCGCCGTCCCGGACAGCGTCTGGGAACGCCGCCTGGCCATCCTCAAAACTCTCGGCGTCAATGCCATTCGCACCGCGCACAATCCTCCATCGCCCGAATTTCTGGACATCTGCGACCGCCAGGGGCTTTTGGTCATGGATGAAATGTTTGACGTCTGGACCGTCCGCAAATATCAGGACCAGGATTACAGCACTTACTTCCGCGATTGGTGGCGGCCCGACACAACCGACACCCTCCGCCGCGACCGCAACCATCCCAGCGTGGTCATCTGGTCCATGGGCAACGAAATCCACGACAATCTGGCCAGCGCCCAGGGCAAACAGCAATTCACGGACATGCGCGATCTGGCGCACCAGCTCGACACCACGCGCCCCGTCACCATGGCCATCCTTCAGCCCCTGCAACACAATATCTTCACCAGCGGATTCTCTGATCTTATGGACGTGGTTGGCGTGAACTATCACGAAATGGATTTGCTCAACGAACATAAAGCCCGCCCCGACTACAAAATTCTCGGCACCGAAAATCATTATGAACTCTCGACCTGGCTCGCCCTGCGCGACAACCCCGCCTACTCCGGGCAATTCCTGTGGACCGGCATTGACTACCTCGGCGAAGCCGGCGCCTGGCCGCGCATTGGCAATGGTTCGGGACTGATTGACCGCGACAGCGTCATCAAGCCGCTCGGCTACCAGCGCCAAAGCTGGTGGTCCACCAAGCCCATGGTCTATATCATGCGCAGTGGCGCGGGTGGACGCGGCGGACGCGGCGGCGCAGGCGGTCGTGGAGGTCGTGGCGCGGCGGCTGGCGCTCCGCCGGACGAAGCCGCCAACGCGGTTGCGGCCGCAGCCGCCGATGCCAGTGGCGGCCCCGTCACTGTTTACAGCAACTGCAAGCAGGTCGAACTTTTCCTCGACGGCAAATCGCTCGGCTCGAAGCCCAAACCCGCCGACGACTCCCCTCTGACTTGGACCGCCGGTGCCGGAAACCTCAAAGCCATCGGCTCCAACGACGGCAAAACTGTCGCCACCTATGAATTGCGCGCCGCCGGCCCCGCTGCCAAGGTCGCACTGGCCGCTGATCCCGGTGAAACAAAGCTTCCGCATGATTACGACGATGTCGCCACCGTTCAAGTGACCATCACCGATGTCGCCGGAAACCCTGTTGCCAGTGCCACGCCGGAAGTCAAGTTTGCCATTACCGGGCCGGGCGCAATCGCGGCCATTGACAACGGCGCGGAAGACAATCACGAATCCTTCCAGGGCAGCCAGGTTCGCGCCGCCGGCGGCCAATGCACCGCCTACATTCGCGCCACGGCCAATTCCGGAAAAATCACCGTCACCGCCACCGCCGATGGCCTCGCCAGTGGAAGCGTCACACTCACCGCGCAGCCTCCGAAAAAGAAATAGCCATTTCCGCGGCTTGAACGCTCCCATCGGAACGGTGGCTTTTTAGCGCGCAGACCTGTCGGCGCAAACCGGATTGAATTTTTAGAATGGCCAGAAGCTGCCCAAAGCCATGCGCCTCGACACGAAGGCCCGCGACGGCAAAATCAAATCGGTCCCCGCTGAAAGAATCGGCAAAGTGGCGTGGAATCAGCGCGTTCCTGCAAATGTAATTCACGGCGCGCTGGATGAAATCGCCGATTGAAAATGGCGCTGGTTGTGGGGAATCGCGATTCTTTTACCGGCCTCCTTGTCCAACCTCATGCCAACCAGCTCCAAGTTTCTTCCGGTCCATCTTCGCAAAAGAACGCATTCATCCGTTTGGGCCTGTGCTTCGCCGCCCATGATCGTCCGTGGATGAAGAAGGGTTTGGTCCATGCCTCGCTGTCAATGGCGCGCGGAGCGGTTGCCGATACCATGAGCATTCCCTGCGCGGGACAGCCCGTGCGCGGATCCATGATATGGGAATAATTCCGCCCTCCGGCCCGGAAGGTCTGGGCGTAGCCACCGGATGTGGAAAGCGACATATCCTTCAAAAACACCTCGGTCGCGGAGTGCTGCCGCGGCCGCTTTGGATTACGGATATCAATCCGCCAGCCCCGCGCCTCGTCCGGCGGCGCGCCCAAGCCATAAATGCTGCTGGACGATGCCATCACCAGTGCCGTGTCGAAACCTTTCCTTCTGATGATTTCCGCCATGCGGTCAACCGCGTATCCCTTGCCGATTCCACCGGGGTTGATTTCCACGCCTTCCATGTCAAATCGCACCGTGCAGCGCGCCTGATCCAGACACAGGTGGCGGTAGCCGACTTTGGACATGGCCGCCGCAATTTCGTCCCGGCCCGGAAGCCGCCCGGCGCCTTTGAAAAATCCCCAGGCCTTCATGAGCGGCCCGACGGTGATGTCGAATGCCCCCTGGCTTCGCCGGCTGTATTGCAGGCAACGGGAAATTAACCTGAAAACTTCCGGCGAAACCGTCACGGGCCTTTTTCCCGCCAGCCGGTTGATTTCGCTCCACGAGCTCGCAGACCGGTAGATGGAAAGCAGATTGTTCAGTCGTTGAAGCTCGTCAAAAGCGGCAGTTGCCGCTTCTTCCATTTTGTCGCGCCGGTCTCCATAAAGCACGACCGAAAAAGTCGTTCCCATGGCGTCCACGCTTGATTCAAGGCGCGTCAGTTTGATGGAATCAACCATGCATCTTCCTGAAGCCGCGCGCGGGCATGACTACGAATCAACTCTTCTGGGTTTCGCGCAGGATTTTTTCGCGGATCGCGGCAAAGTCGAACCGGGCTTCGGCAATGGGAACCCCCGTCACCTCGTTTTGATTGAGGTCGCGCAGGCCGACGCCCAGTTCTTCACCGAGCCGCAGCGTGCTGTCGCAATTCGCGAACGGCGCGGTTCCACGGTCAGCCAGCGGATTAAATCCCATCACGGACATCGCCACCGCGTCCGTGGCCACGGTGTTTGTTCCAGCGATGATCACGCCGGGATTGACCGCCGCCTGGGGCCGGTTCCCGTAGTTTGTTTCCGCGCCGGTGGCGGTCCGGATGCCGTCAATGATCGCCAGATGAGCGGGCCGCGCGGCGTTCAACTCGGCAACGATGTGCGGCAGCCGGACACCCTGGTCCTTGGAAAAATTCGGGTCTATCTGCTGCGGCGCGCTTTTTGACGGCGCGCGCCGCGCGAAGTGAAACACCCCGCCGCGCCCGCCTTGCGGACGGATGGCCGGCTCGTCAATCCCCGCGCCCTCGCCATAAATGGTGACGGGCGTGGTTCCATAAATGTTCTTCATGGAGAGGGTGACGCCAACAGCGGCGTGCTCCTTTAATTTGCCGCACGAGACAAAAACATCGCAGTCCTCATACGAATGATTCAGGTCGTAGCCGGGGAACACCCATCCGCCGCCCGGCACCATGAACCGCGAATACTTTTTGCCACGCCCCAGGTAATTCGTGTTCTCGAACTCCACGTTGGGCGCCGCGCTCAAAATGTCCTCCGGCTTCCAGCCTTGGGACAACATGACTTCTTCCAGCGTTTCGGCGGTGGACCACGGGCCTTCCAGCACCCGGATCCTGCGCGCCTGGGCTTTTCCCAACAGATGCACGACGGCGCCAATCATTTTCGGGTGCGACCAGAACGTCTCCTCCATCGGCGCATTGCCCAGGCGTTCCCAGCGGACGCCGATGAAGTTCACCTTCATCGCGACGGTCTTGCCTTTCACCAGCCGGCTCAAGCCGCCCAGTTGATCGAACATCTTCTCCAGCGCGGGAACCAGATTTGAACCGTAATCCTTGCATTTGCCAACGGTGACACGCCCGGCCGGCGCCCTGGCGATCAGGCGCGGCGCGGGGGTTGCCAGTTGGTCGGCGGCAAAACTCAACGATGGCCGCGTGAGCAGATAGCCCGCCGCCGCGCCGGTTCCCGCCAGCCATTCTCTTCTGCTGAAATATTTTTTCATGGTCGTTTCCTTTGATTTTTATGTCTCCATTCGAACCGCGCCATACACGGAAATGAGCGGCAGGGAAAGTTCCGCCCCGCCGGTCTCGTATGCCGAAGTTAGCGGGGACCACTTGAGCGCCACCGGCGAGGCGATTTCGGGACTCACAAAGCTGGCGGCTCGATAGGGTGCTTTCAAATAAATCAGGGCGTTCGCGCTCCCCGGCAGGCGCGAGTAGTTCAACACATGAATGACTCCCTGCCGGCCCCGCGGCGACACCTGGTAAAAATAATTCATGGACGCGCCGTTATACAAACGCGCCGGATCGCCCCGATGACTCATGATGTTCTGGACATCCATGCACGCGAAGTAGGTGTCCGGATTTTCTTCCTTGGCCACCGCCAGACGCCCTTTGCCGAATTGGCGAATGTTGAAATACAGGTAGTCTTCCTCCGACGAAAGTTGCATTGGCGAGCCTTCCGGGTTCGGCCACGTCGAGCGCACGAACAAGGTGCCGCCGCCTTTGACGAAGGCGGTCAATTTCTCGCGCAGCTTTGGCTCCGGCGCGACCTGATCCACGAAGAAAATTCCCTGAAGACCGTCGAGGGAAGCGGTCAATGCCTGCGTCCTCGAAATCACTCGAAACGGCTCCCGCAGCCGGGGGAACATATTCAACGTGTCCTCGCCGAAAGCCCGGTCCGGCTCCGCAAAATTCGACATCACCGCCAGCCGGCCCATCCGCTCATAAGTCCTGACTGTCTTGTTTTGTCCGAAGAACGCCACGGCATCGGTAATTTTCTTCCAATCCGCCGCCGTCTGCGCGCTCTTGGCGGCCAAGCCCGCGCGCATCTGGTCGTCCAGCGAGATGACCCAATGTCCACCGTAGGCTTCCGCGTCCGCCACCGTTAAAAGGTAGTTTGCGACGGTCAGCTTCGCCTTGGTTGGAGGTTCGACGAAAATCCACACGTCTTTGTCCGGCGTGAGCGCCCGCGTCATGCCGAGCAAAGCCCCGTTGGAATCCACCCAAGGCAAATTCGTCGGGCCGCCGGTCGGCGCTTTTTCCTGCGGAACTCCGGGCCAGATGCCATCCGCCACTCCCAAGATTGGAGAGTTGGCGCTCCAAAGCGCCTCGCCCGACTTGGCCCAGGCAATAATCGGAATGCCAGCGTCTCCAGCCGGGATTGTTTCCATCGCGACGGCCGAAAGACCCGCCGCGCGGGCAGCCGCAATGGCGGCTGGCTTGTCCGCCGACGCCTCAATCAATCCCACGAAATCCAGTCCGGCCTGCCTGCCCTTTTCGAGCAGCGGCTTCAACGCCTGTTGCTGTTCCGCGTCCGCCGGCAAACCGGAAGCCCAACTGACCACCAGACAATTGACCGGTGTGCCCTGCACCAATGCCAGCAATGACGGATCCAGCCACTGGCGAATAGTCTCGGCGATTTCCGGTGTGAAACTCTTTTCCTTCTGCCGCCGGGCGATGTCCAGCGGACCTGCCATCCATCTCATCGGCGTTGTTTGTGTGCCAATCATATATGCCTCTCAATTTGTGGTCAGACTTGATCTGCTCACGACAACTTAAACCAATCAAAACAAAACGCGGCGATTCCCGCGTCACATCCAGGATTATTATTTCGCATCCTATCAGCACCGGGAAAAGAGTCAAGCTCATATATTTGAATGAGAACGCCAGGAAGCCGGAGGATTTTCGATTTTAACATTGCAAGCGGGAACATTTCATTGCATTCAATAAGCGAATGAATTCCACCGAATCGAAAGTTTGCCGTTCAGGCATCACTGTGATTGTCGCCGGCGCGGCGGCTTTGCTCCTCGCAGCGTCCGCCGCCGCTCAAACCATCCGCTACGAGGCCCAGCCAGCCAGCTGCAAGCTCAAGATGGAAGGCACCTCCACCATCCACGATTGGACGGTCGAAAGCACGAACGTCAACGGCTTCATCGAGGCGGACGCCAATTTTCCAGAATCCGCGCTCAAAGACCCCGCAGCCGCCAAACCCGCCGTCCATGTGTCCATTCCAGTCAGCACTCTCAAGAGCTATGCCGACGCGATGGACGCGGTCATGCAGGATCACTTGAACATGGAGCAATATCCGCTGATCGAGTATCGCCTCATCGAGTTGAAGCCCATGTCCACCGCCGGCGCCGCCGGGCCGGCGCAATTTGATGCACTGGGCGCGCTGACGGTGTCAGGCACCACCGTCACCAACACCATGCCGGTGACCATCGAGCGCGTGGACAAGACCAAGATTAAAATCGTCGGTTCGACGCCGTTGAAAATGACCGACTTCGATGTCGTGCCGCCCGCGCCGCGCATCTTGGGAATGCCGGTGATCAAAACCGGCGACGACATCAAGATCAGCTTCGAATGGCTCACTGAACAGAAAGCCGAACCGGCCAAGACCCAATAGCCGGTTGGTGGTGTTGAGCGAAGATCATCGGTTTCGGCTTTGATTTTCAGGCGCATGGTGTAGTTTTTTCTCCACAAAGATGATCCTGGTTTTGGACAACTATGATTCGTTCACCTACAACCTCGTCCAGTATCTTGGCGAACTGGGCGCGGACTTGCAGGTGAAACGAAACGATGAAATCACGCTCGACGCCATCCGCGCGTTGAAGCCGGAGCGCATTCTGGTGTCGCCCGGCCCGTGCTCGCCGCGCGAATCGGGATTGTCGAATGATGTCATCCGCACGTTTGCGCAGGAGGGCATTCCCATTTTCGGCGTCTGCCTCGGCCACCAATGTATCGGCCACACCTTCGGCGCGGACGTCGTCGTGAATTACCGCATGATGCATGGCAAGACCTCGCCAATCAGGCACAACGGAAAGGATTTGTTCGCGGGAATGCCCAATCCATTCACCGCCACGCGCTACCATTCGCTCGTCATCAAGCGCGACACGGTGCCGGGCTGCCTCGAAATCACCGCCGAGACGGACGAAGGCGAAATCATGGGAGTCAAACACAAGACGCTGCCGATTTGGGGCGTGCAATTTCATCCCGAAAGCATCCTCACGGAAAATGGCCGGCAAATCATGCGCAATTTTCTCAAGTTGAAGTAACCGCGCCGCGCGCTATACTCAAGGCTCATGCAAGTTTTTTTGCTCAAATCGAAAATCCACCGCGCCACGGTGAGCGGCGGCAACGTGGAATACGAGGGCAGCCTCACCATTTCCGCCGACCTCATGGAAAAATGCGGCCTGCAGGAATATGAAAAAATCCTGTGCGGCAACATGGCCAATGGCGAGCGGTTTGAGACCTACGCCATTTGCGGCAAGCGCGGCGCTGGCGAAATCATCCTGAACGGCGCCGTCGCGCACCTCGGCAAGAAGGGCGATTTGCTGACCATCATGAGTTTTGCGGCAGTGAACGAAAAGGAAGCGAAAAATTGGAAGCCGCGCGTCGTTGTTTTAGGCAAAGGCAACCGCGTCGAAATTGTGAAACGCGGCATTTGACCGGTTGGCGAATTTCATATAAAAATGCAGCATCAAATTATGAAAACCTTGAAACTGCTGCTCGGAACATCCGTCACTGTGGCGTTGGCGGCTCAAATTCAGGCGCAGGATAATTTCCCTTACAATGGCCTGACCGCTTATTACAAATTCGATGAAAATGCCGGGATGACTGCTGCCTCGGCAACAAATTCAAACACCGGAACATTGACTAATGGAGCATCCTGGAGAACAACAGGAAAGATATATTCAGGAATAAATCTTGACGGAACCAAGGGTTGCCTAAATCTTTCAACATTGCCTACCCAAGGTTCAAGTGATATATCTATTGGTGCATGGATTAATAGTTCCTCTACAGGAAAAAGAGAAGAAATAATTGCCTATGGAACTCCAAACGTATTGGAAAATCCAAACGGTTCAGTGCGTTTATATCAAACAATTTCAGGATATTTAGAGTGTGATTTTGGAGACATAAGTCTAGAGGGGGATTACTATCAGGGTCCAACCAGTTCCATTAAAATAAACGATGGAAACTGGCATTACGTTTGTGTTGTAAACAGCCCACAATATGACCCCGATGCTGATGATGGGAATGGCGGATATGGGGCTTATGATGAAACGATGCAGCTGTTCATAGACGGACAAGCAAATGGCTCACCAGTCCACAATATGGACGCAGATATACAGTCGGGTTATCAACTTATCGGTGCAGATTATGAATCTGGTAACGGATACAATCCTCCTTTTTACAACGCTAATTTCTTCAAAGGCACAATAGATGAAGTTGGAATCTGGAACAGAGGTTTGACTGCCGATGAAATAGCAACTCTTTACAACAATGGGGCAGGATTACAACCATATCCGACTCTTCCTAGTCCAGTCATAAACACAACCCGGGGAGGAAATGTCGAGGGAGTTCCTCAATTTGGCATGTCAGTCATTACAGAAACCACAAATTGTGTTTCCATACAGGAAAACTCCCTTAATAACGGCAGCTCCTGGAACACCATATTCAGCTACTACCCTCAAACTGCCCCGCAAACAAACGTATTTTCATTCCCCACAGACAACCCCAACGATAATTACCGCGCCAAGCTGATTCCGTGACTTGTTTCATTTAGACCGCCCGGTGATTCGCGCGGACGGCGCATCGGGAAACGCGGCGCGGCCTTTGGTGCTTTCAGCGGAACCATGCACGGTGGCCTGCAATCCGGCGAGCTGTGGAAATTGCTTCAAGTCTTTCACCAGCACCACCGCCGTGTCGTCGGAAAAGACCGGTTGCCAGCCGCGCTGTTTCCAGAGCATTACAGCGCCGGCCATGTTCGGCGGCAGCAGGGCAAAATCCGCCTGCTCCAGATCCAACACGGGCTGACGGGACATTTCGGCATTGTAAAAATTCCAATGCGCGGCAAAAACTTCGCGGGGATAGCAGGTGTCCAGCCGGCCATCAATCGAGACGCGGCTGTCCGGCAATTCCCAGATGCACTCCTCGCCCCAGTCAAAAAACACCAGCAGATTGCCGTGCAGCCCGTGTTGCTTGATGAACTCCAGCGCGGCGACGGGATATTCCTTGCGCGGAATTTCCATCGTCCAAGCGCGCTCCTTGTGCAGCGTGCCGGCGGCAAAAATGATTCCCAGCGAAGCGGCGGCGAGCAGCCCGGTTGAAATCGTTTGCACGGTCACGTTGCGGAAAAGATTCGCCAGACGCGCGAAGGAATCTTTGAAACGCTCCAACACTGCGGCGAGATGCGGCGGAACGAGTGCAAGCGCAGCGATGCAAAACAGCGGCGTGTGGCGCGCGGAACGGAATGCCATGAAACCGAGCGCGCCGGTCACGGCCAGTTCCCACAACGCGACGGGGCGGCGCGATAGTATAAAGCCGGCGGCGGCAATGGCGACGCAGAGAAAAAATGCCGCGTGTTCGCCGCTGAACTTGACGGGATTCCATTCCGCGATTTGCGGGCGCAACCACATCACACTTTCGACGAGCCAGCGGATGAGCGCAAATCCGTAGGGATTGATGAGCAAGGCTACCGCCGAGGCCGCGCAGGAAATTGCCAGCCACGCCGGGACGCCGGGCGGCACGGGCGACGCGATGCGCGGGCGGAGAAATTTCGGCGCGAGCCGGCGGCAAATACTTTGTGCTGCCGTGGCGATCGCGGCAACGAACAGCAAAACAAGGCCGGCGAGCGCGCCGCCGTGCGTGTTTATCCACACGACAAAAAGCAGCGGCAGCGCAAACGCCCAGCGCCGTTGTCCGCGATGAATCGCGGCGAGAATCCACAGCTCGGCTGCGAGCGCGAGCGCGGTGAAAATTTGCGGGCGCGCGGCGAAGCCGTAGGATATTTCCACGACCGCCAGCGCGCCGAAAGCCCACGCGACGAGGCGCGCACCGGGACTCATTTCTTTTCGCGCGATTGACAGGGCGATGCCGAAGGTCAGCAAGCCCACGGCCATTTTCAGCAGCAACAAGCCCGCGCCGCCGAGCGCGCGGTGCGCGAGCGCCAGCGCGACTTCGGCGATGATTTCGTGGTTGATCCACGGCTGGCCGTTCGCGGTCCACGAATAAGGATCGGTGCGCGCGAGGTGGCCGGTGTGCAGAAATTCCTGGCCAAAGATGACGTGCCCCCAGAGGTCAATGTCGGCGGTGTTTTCGGAGAACTGGAAAACGGCGAGGCAAATCACGCAAGCAACAAATGCCCGCTGCAAAAGGGAGCTTTTCTTTGCTGGCGCGATTTCAGCTTGCGGCATGGCCGGAAAATACCCGTTGCCGCGCGCGACGAAAGAATTTTATTTAATCCGCGAATTTCGCGAATTGACGCGAATGGAAATACATTGGCGAAAATTCGTGTAATTGGCGGACAAAGAAAACACGCCGATCATTTGACCGGCGTGTTTGTATTTCAAAGTAATTCTCCGGCCTAAAACCCATTCCCGACGGCGTTCCAATCAATCACGCTCCACACCGCCTTGAGGTAATCCGCGCGCTTGTTCTGGTATTTCAGATAATATGCGTGCTCCCAGACATCCACGCCGAGAAGCGGCTTGCCCTCGACACCGGCTACGGCCTTGCCCATGAGCGGATTGTCCTGGTTCGCGGTGGAAACAATCTCCAGCTTGCCGCCGTTGGACACGAGCCAGGCCCAGCCGCTGCCGAAACGCCCGATGCCCGCCGCCTCGAACTTCGCCTGAAAATCGGCGAACGAGCCGAACGTTGCTTTGATGGCGTCACCGAGCTTGCCGGACGGCGCGCCGCCGGCCCTGGGCGCGAGAATTTTCCAGAAGAACGAATGGTTCCAATGGCCGCCGCCGTTGTTGCGCACCGGGCCGCGGATGTTGTCCGGCACGGACGCGAGGTCGCCGATGAGCGCCTCCAGCGATTTGGCCTCCAGCGCGGCATTGCCGGCGATGGCCTTGTTGAGATTGTCCACGTAAGCCTTGTGATGGCGGTCGTGATGGATTTCCATCGTCAGCGCGTCAATATGCGGTTCCAGCGCCTCTTTGGGATAGGGCAGGGGCGGTAATTCATGTGCCATAATTTTAATTCCTTTCTCTTGTTGCGTTAAACGCGCAGCCAAGGTGCTTCAACGGCGGCGGAAAATCAAGCGCGGACAATGGAATTAAAATTTACGATTTACGACGGACGATTTACGCGGCGGCTGGATTGCCGGAGAGATTCGTAAACCAAGACCTCTGCAAAAGGAGGTGGCGGCTTTCGGCAGAAAGCCGAACCCCTGGATTTCCATTGGTTTGCGGCGCTCTGCCGAGACGCCGCTACGGCACGGAGCGGATGCGCTAGAAATTGTTTGTGGTGGTGACACCTTTACGGGTTCATTGCAAATGATCGATCAGGCGCGCAACGTAAGGAGAAAATATCCGATTCGGGCGCTGCGGCCAAAGCGGGTCAACATAATCGCCAGCCATCAGTCGTCGCTTTGCAGGGAGAGCTTTGTAGCGGTTAAAGACGGCCAAAACATGAGCATCGTCTAATGCCAACACACTGCCACCGCTGTTGATAATAACCAGCTTGTTGCCTTGGTTAACGACAGTGAAATACGAATCACCACCAAGCGTCGTCAAAGTTGTCGTGATGGGAAGTTTGCGGGAAATGTCCGAGACAGTCATAATATACCGAACTTTCATTGTTTGCGGCGGCGAAAGAAAAGCGCGGCGGCCCCGACGGCCAGCAACCCCAAAGGCGAGGGTTCAGGGACAGGCAATGTTAGACCTTGAAAGGCCAGACCTTCAGGGTCATCCAAGCTGGAAGCAAAGGTGCTTTCCGTTCCGGTCGGCGTGATTTCAGCAATGATGCCGACACCGTAGCCGTCGTTATTCTCCGACACAAATAAATCGCCCGTGCTATCAAAGGCTAGGTATTGGGGATAATTCAAACCTGAGAAAAATATGTTTTGATTTCCGTTCGGCGTGAATTCATAAATATTGCCGCTGCCCGCATCTGCCACAAACAAATCGCCCGCGTTGTTGAAGGCCAGTCCGTAAGGATTGTTCAACCCTGAGGCAAATGTGCTTTGCACTCCAGCAGACGTGAATTCATAGATATGGCCGCTGCCTTGATCCACCTCAAACAGATCGCCCGTGCTGTTAAAGGCCAGCCCAGTAGGATTAACCAACCCTGAGGCAAATGTGCTTTGCGCTCCACTAGGCGTGAATGCATAAATGTTCCCACTTCCCCAATCTGCCTCAAATAGGTTGCCAGCATTGTTAAAGGCAATCCCAGAAGGGCCTTGCAACCCTGAGGCAAATGTGCTCTGCGATCCGCCCGGTGTGATTTTGCTGATATAACCTTGGCCAGCAAGACCTCCGCTTTCAACCGCCACAAACAGATTGCCCGCGCTGTCGAAGGCCAGTCCAGTAG
This sequence comes from uncultured Bifidobacteriaceae bacterium, assembly GCA_964475285.1. GTDB lineage: Bacteria > Verrucomicrobiota > Verrucomicrobiia > Limisphaerales > UBA11358 > UBA11358. Next base: position 22,064 of record CAYYWB010000011.1, read on the forward strand.
GCCAAAAATTAAAGCCGGAAGCAAAGGTGCTTTGCACACCGCCCGGCGTGTATTGATAGACGTTATCACTGGTAAAATTCGCCTCAAACAGATTCTGCGCCGATGCGCTGGAGGCAATTAGGAGCATCGCTGCGCATGGCAGCCAGATTTGAATCACATTTCGTTTTGTTTTCATAATTCCGATTTCTTTCATTGGTTCACGTTTTCCCGTCCGGGTCAATTCCCATTTGAAATGAAGAAGGCAGAATGAAGAATGAAGAAACTTCCAAGCGACGTTCGCTTTTGGTTTCTTCATTCATCATTTTCCATCCTGCCTTCGTTTTTTCATCCTGCCACCGGGATGCTGACGACATCGCTCCACTGGCCGACGCGCTGGTCGGATTGGATGTAAATGGCCTTATATTTCCAAAGCGCACTTTGCCCGGCGGTGCCGGTGTAGTCCGGCACAGTGTCCTGTTGCGCTGCCGGACATCACCGAATGTCACGAATCCTGTCATGGAGTTGACCGCAGACTTAAACGAAAAGCCCAGCCGATGTCAAGAACTAATACCGGCCCCATCCGCATCAAGGGTAGCGGTAGAGCGTGAAGCGCTGGATGCCAATGTGCCTCTGGATTTCAAACAAGTCCTCGCCCTGCCCGGTGTCATCGCCCGCGAGCCGGATGTCGGGAACCCAGCGGCCGTTCACAAATGTGCCTTGTTCCACGGTGGCCAGTCCGGCAAGCGGAAGCCCCGGTTTATTCGATGAAAAAGTCACCTTGACGCCGCTTCCAACCGCGAAGAATTCGTTCGTCCCCGTCGCGATGAAAATTGCCGCCGTGGGAGGCGGCGTTCCCGGCGGCGGTTCACCGGACATTTGCAAGGGCATTGTGTAACGGATCGGCCAAAACGTGACCTGCAGCGTGTAGTCCCCCAACACGATTTTTTGAGGCGGGTCGCCCTGTTTCATCATGACGGCGGCCATCGTGCCGTTGCCCTGATGTTCCAAAATCAGCGGCGCCATTCGCGATAGAATATCGTAGATGCCCACCAGATCGGGTGAATTGCCCAGGCGATCCTCCCGGTCAATGCCGAACGGCGAAAAGCCGATGGCGTCGTGATGCCCGAAGGCGTAGAGCGCCTTGGCCGCGTTGATCGGGCCATTCCCGGTTTCGGGGATGAACAGCGGGTTGGCGGAGCGGGTGTATTCCGCGCACATTCCCATGAAGTCGCCGCCGTAAATGTCGGGTGAGAGCATGTCTATTTCTGGCGCGCCGGCCCGCCAGACATCAATCACGGCGGGCTTGGGAGCGCCATTTGCGCGCTGGCCGGCTTTCGGAAATCCTTCGCCCCAGGTGTTGACATACATCGGCAGCGGATACTCGGCTTTGCCCGCCTCGGCCACCCGTCCAGTGTAACTCGCATAATGCCAGGCGATGAAGATTTCATCCGCTCCGCCTCCAGTGCCGAACACTTCTTCCCAAGTCCCGGATGTCCTGGAACCGGCCGCCTCCCACACTTGGCGAACCTCCGGAGTCAGGGTGTCCTTGTGGCTCTGAAGGTAGTCCATCAATTGCTTCGGCACCTGGCCCTCGCGAAACTTGTCGGCGAGGGGCGAATGGTCGAGGCCGTTTATTTCGTTCTCCACCTGAATCATGATGACGGTATGCTGCCGGCCATCCACTTTTTTGACGTGCCGCATCAGGGCGGCAAAGGCGCGGGCATCGGCGTCCCGGTTCACATCGCTGAAGGAACTCAATTGTTCGATGTTCCTGCCCGCCGTGGCCTGGGCGCGCGGGAACCGCTCGAAGTCCTTCTTGACCCAGTCGGGCGTGTAGCTCGACAAACCGTTCTTCCAGCTTCCGAACCACAGAAGCACGAGATGCAATTTATGGCTTCGCGCTCCCTGGATCACGCCGTCCAGCACACTGAAATCGAATTTACCCTCCTGCGGTTCAATCTGCGCCCAGGAAACGCCCGCTAGAATGGTGTTGAAATGCGACTCGACCAGCTTGGGCCAAATCGGCTTCATGTGTTCGGCGCTGGTGGCGCTGTCGTTGAGAAGTTCCCCCGCCAGTGCGAGGAACGGTTTGCCGTCAACGATCAGTTGGGTGGCCGTGCCCTGTTTCCGCAAGTGAGGAATGCCGGAATCAGCGGCGGTTGAACCGAAACTGCTTGTGTCCTGGCTCCCGGCGAACGCGAGCGAGCAGACAAGGCTGCAACAAAACAGGACTCGAAATTTCATAATATGATTAGTTTCTTTGCATTCGGAATGCTTGTTCTTCCATCCAACGCCAACCGATTGCTGCCGACAAGTTTCACTGGTAACGATACAATGTGAAGCGCTGGATGGCCTCCTTGCTCGTGCGTTGCTGCCAAACGGGCACGTTGCTCCCCAGCGGCCAGCGCAGTTGCAGGGAATCGCCCTCGATGGTGTCGTCGCCGGCGAGCCGGCGCCAGGGAGACCAATGGCCGTTCACAAAACTGCCTTCTTCCACGGTGGCCAGTCCAACGAGCGCGGGACCGGGTGTGTTCGGAGTAAATGTCACGCTGACGCCGAAACCAGCCGCGAAGTATTCGTCAGGCCCGGTCGCAATGAAAATAGCCGCCGCGCGGCGCGGAGGTTCTGATGATGCCGCCCCGGACGCGGCCCTTCGCGGCCCGGAATAGCTGACCTCCAGCGTGTAATTTCCCACCCGGATTTTCTGCGGCGGGTCGTCCGGGTTGAGCAGAACGGCGGACATTGTGCCCTTGCCCTGGTGTTCCAAAATCAGTGGCGTCATTTGGGAGAGCATCTCATAGCTGCCACTCAAATCGTTGTCGGGCGTCGCCAACCGGTCCATTCCTCCGCTCATCCGCGAGTAACAAATCGCATCATGGAATCCGAAGGCGTAGAGCGCCCTGGCCGCGCCTTCCGGCCCCGGCGATTCTTCGGGAATAAACAGCGGGTTCCCGGATTGGGTATATTCCGCGCTCATCGTCACGAAGTCGTGGGAATTGTCCGGCCCGAACATGTCAATTCCCGGCGCACCGGCCCGCCAGACATCAAACAATTCTGGCATGGGGCTGCCGCTCGCCTGCGCGGTCTGGCCGGGCTTCGTAAATCCGTAAGTCCAGGCGTTCATATACATCGGCAGCGGGTATTCGGCTTTGCCCGCCCCGGCCACCCGACCAACGTAGCGCGCCAGATTCCAGCCCGTGAAAATTTCATCCGTCGGCGTGCCCCGGCCGAACACCTCTTCCCAAGTTCCGGATGTCTTGAAGCCGGCCGCCTCCCACAACCGGCGAAACTCCGGGACCAAAGTCTCCTTGTGCTGCTGAAGGTAGTCCATCAATTCCTTCGGCACCGGCCCCGCGTAAGCCTGATTGGCCACCGGCGAGCGGTCGCGCGAGTCAGCCGGCATCCCCACTTCGTTCTCCACCTGGATCATGAGAACCGTGTGGTGCCGGCCATCCACTTCCTTGACGTGCCGCATCAGAGCCGCAAAGGCGCTGGCATCGGCGTCACGGTTCGCATCGCTGAAGGTGCTTAACATTTCGATGCTCTTGCCGCCCGCAATCTGAACGCGCGGGAACCGCTCGTAATCCTTCTTGAGCCAGTCGGGCGGGTAGCTGGACGAACCATTCTTGTAGCTCGCGAACCACAAAAGCACCAGATGCAGGTTGTGGCTCCGCGCATCCTGGATCACGCCGTCCAGCACACTGAAGTCGAACTTCCCTTTCTGCGGTTCGATCTGCGCCCATGAAACGCCCGCCAGGACGGTGTTGAGCCTGGCCTCGACGATCTTGGACCATATTGGCTTCATGTAATCACGGCTGGTCGCGCCGTTGTTGCTCAATTCCCCGGCCAGCAACAGGAACGGCTTGCCGTCCACGATCAATTGGGTGGCGGTTCCCTGCTTCCGCAAATGAGGGATGCCCGACGCGGAAGAGTCAATGGCCGGTTTGCTTTGGCCCTGACTCGAAGCGAGGGCGAGATGGCACGCGAGCGCGGCGCAAAATAGAGTTCGTAATTTCATAATTATCTGATCTGTTTTGGATTTATTGTTCTAATATGCAACTGGCATCGGCAATCAGCGACTTCACAAGACATCGGCGTGGCCACCCGGTCGCGCCAAAGCAGGCTTACAAATTGGCCGTCGGCGTGCCGGCAAATTTTTGATTCTCGTCCAGCTCCAGGCGCAGATAATCATAGACCACGCCGGAGGTAAGTTCGCCTGCGGGCACGGTTAATGTCATTTCGTTTTCGCCGGGCTTCAGCAGCGCGGCGTCAAATGTCTGGGTGTATTCATGCCAGACGCTCTTGTCGGTGTTGTAGCGGAGGGCGTTGGTGGCCGTCGGATGAATGGTGCCGACGTTCTGACCGTTGACGGCCACGGCGAGTCCGCCATTGCCATCGGCTCCGGCCAGCGCCACGCGCAAAGTCCCCTGCCCTTGCGATGCCTTGCCCATGTTGAACTTGATGGTCCAGGTGGTCGCGCGGCCCTGGCCGATGGTGCGCCACATATCCTCGCCCGCCGCCGCCGTTTTCATCCATCCAAAACGCTGGTTGAGCGGGTCCTTTGCGTCGGGATTTTTCCACGCATCGGACAGCGCGTGCGGCACCTGCTCGAAGAACCAGTCCTTGTGGTAATCGCTCTTGCCGATGGTGTAGGTGATGTCATTCGGGAAAAGGTCTCCGTAACGCACATACCAGCCCCAGAGCCAGTAATTGTCGCCGTCGCCCTTGTAGAATTTTCCGCCGGTGCGGTCGGGATAACCGATCTCCCAGATTTGTTTGCCATAACGCACGGGCTTCCACTCGATTTTGCCCAAGTCCAATGACTGGCCAGCCGCGACGGTGATGTTCACCTGCGCAAATTCGCCGAGCACGCCGTCGGCAAATGCGTGCAACGTGTAAGTTCCGGGACGGACATTGGAAATGGTGAAATTGCCGTCTTCCGCGCCATCGTTCCAAAATTGATAGAACTTCGCGTCGTGAGTCCAATCCACCACTCCGCCACCACCGCCGCCACCGCCGCGTCCAAAACCTCCGCGTCCGCCGGCGACTGCGTTGGTGCCAGCGGCAGGAGGCGGACCGCCGCGTCCGCCGCGTCCGCCGCCGGTGTAATCGGGATGAGCCAGGCCGACAGTTAAATGAGGCAGCTTGGTGGTGGCCGCCTGCGGATCGTTGAGCACGAACTGGCCGGTCACAGTGCCGCGCCCGTCTTTGTGCGGATAATCCACGCCGTTGACCCAATCGTAGGGCCATTGGACTTTTTCTTTTTTGGCCTGGTCGAGCGCATCCTGCCACAGGGCTGTTCCGTTGTCCTTCCAAGCTGGCGGGACGGTGGGATTGCCGGCGGTGGCGGCCAGCGTGTCGAGATCGGCCTGCGATGGAATCCTGGGATCAGCCAGCGCGTTGCAATAAACAAAAATCGGGCCGATGACCTTGCTCCAGTCTTCGCCGGCGGCAATGTTGCATTGCGCGCCGCCGCCATAGTGCGTGCCGCGCCAGTAATCGAGGATGATCGGATCGGGATTGTCGTTGGCGTCAAAATGGCAGACCAGTTCCTGTTTGGAGGCACCGCCGCTCAAGTATTCGATGGTCGGATTGATGAACCAGATGCCGATGTGATCTTTCGTGCTCGACCAGCCGTAGGCCGGAATTTTGTATTGGATGGCGTTGTAGCTGTATTTGTGCTCGACGGAATTTTTGTAGTTGCCGGTGCTCAAGATGCGCTGTTCCTTCGCGTGAATAACGACGCCCGCGCCCCAGTCTTGCGGCGTGCATTCCAGCATATTGCGGTCGGCGTCCACCGAAATCCAATTGAAGTCATGGTTCAGCTTGGTGATGTAGCGGCTTTCGCCCACGCCCATCGCGCCGTAAGCCGCGGGATGGGAGAAAATCGCGTAGGCATAAATTCCGCTGTCGCCGCGGCCCATCGCGTAGCGGACTTCGATGTCGCAATACGTTCCGCCGCCGGGCGCACTCGGCGTGAGCATCACCGTGCCGCCGGTGACTCCCTTGACGGCGACCTCCGCGCGCGCGCCGCCGTTTTTCGCCGGGTCAATTGTGACGGTGTCGGTCAATTGGGGCGCGCCTTGCGGGGTTTCTTCCCAATATCCGCCGCCGCCCATCGTCTCGACGCCGTGATAAACGAGCGACGTCATGTTGCCGTTGCCCTTGTTGATCGTGGCCTTGACGATGCCGTTGTCGAGCGTCCAGGAGCGGCCATTGTCGCTGACGGTCACGGGGGCATCGGCGGCGGGTTTGGCTACAACCGGCGGGCCATCGGCGGCTCGCAGCACCGGCATGGCCGGGGACATGGAAATGATGGCAAATGCGAGAAGTCCGAGCAGTCCGGAAGACAGATGTGTTTTCATGTGGTTCCTATTTTTACTAAATTGTTGTGCGGATGAACATAAAAATCATGCCCGCGCCAATCCGCTTTTGATTTTTCCAGCCACACCGGAATTGGATCTCAACCGTGAAATCGGAACGGCTCGTCGCGTCACAGGCGGCACCGGCGGAAAGCGCCGGCTGGGATTGCCAACCGGCGCTTTTACATGACCACCGGCACGGTCGCCGGACACGGCCAAAACGGGCTTACAAACCGGGCGTCGGCGTGCCGGCGAATGTTTGATTCTCGTCCAGCTCAAGGCGCAGATAATCGT
>CAYYWB010000012.1:0-28560 GCA_964475285.1 uncultured Bifidobacteriaceae bacterium
GCGCGGCTGTTAACCGTGATGTTGCAGGTTCGAGCCCTGCCTCTGGAGCCAACTTGAACCGCTTGTGCGGCAATCGGTTGTAAAATTTGACTGGCCTGACCTCCAGCAAAAGCTCCAGCAAAAATAGTATTTCGCACAATTTGCGACTTTTGGCCAGTATCTGCTAACGCGGCTTCTTCGATACGAGGCATCCTCAACCATTGAGATGCCTATGAAAATGAAATATCGCCTGTTCCAACGGAACAGCGGAATCTATTTTATTCAAGACAACGCAACCGGTCGCCAGGAAAGCCTCAAAACGCGGGACAGGGAAACGGCCCGGCGCATTTTCAACGCCAGGAACGAGGCACACCAGCAGCCGACCATCAATCTGCAAATCGCCCGCGCGTATTTGATGGCGAGCGACCCCGCGTTCATGCAACGCACGTGGCAAAACGTCATGGATCAGATTCAGACGCATGGCCGGGATTCCACCAAGTCCCGCTATGTTCGCGGCATGAAATCCAGCGCTTTCGACAGCCTGCGACACCGGAAATTGCTGGAAACCAACGCCGAGGATTTTTTCGCCGTTCTCAAGAACGAGCAGATGTCTGTTGGCCATTACTTGCGACGCCTTCACAACCTCGCCTTAAATCTCGGTTGGCTGCCCGTCCCAATTTTGATCCCCAAACTTTGGCCGAAACCACAGTGCAAATCCAAGCGGGGTATCACGCCGGAGGAACATCAGCGCATTCTGGACGCCGAAAAAAATGCCGAGCGAAATTTGTTTTACCAATTGTTGTGGGAAATCGGCGCATCACAGAGCGATGCCGCCGCACTTACCGCCGAAGACATTGATTGGCCTACGCGGACACTTTCCTATTTCCGGATGAAAACCGGAGAGCACGCGCAACTGGCGATTGGCAAGCGACTGGAAACCATTCTGAATCATCTGACCACAACCGGGCCGTTGTTTCCGACTATCTTCAAATCCAATGCCGGCGCCCGTGCGGCCGAGTTTCGCCGTCGTTGCAAGCTGCTTGGGATTCAAGGCGTTTCGCTTCACAGTTACCGTTACGCTTGGGCGGAACGGGCAAAAACGTGCGGTTATCCCGAACGCTTTGCCCAGGGAGCTTTGGGCCACAACTCGGCGGCTGTGCATCGCACTTACGCGAAAAAAGCGAAAGTGAAATTACCCAGCCTTGAGGAATACGAACAGAAAATGGCGCCCTTGCCCAAGACGCCCAATCAGTAATCACAAACACCAACAAATTCAGGCAATTACAGAAAGATTTTATGGCAGAACAAATTTTCTTTGAGCAGGGCGAAATCAAAATCACCTCGGCACGGGCGATTTTTGGCGACCACACTTATGTTTTGAGCGCCGTGACTTCGGTTCGTTACGTCGAGTTGAAGCCGGATCGGAAATGGCCGATGTTTCTCATGATTTTTGGCGTCTGCTGCGTGCTGACGACCACAATCATCGGTGCCGTGTGGTGGTTTCTGCAAAGGACACAGCATATCGTGCTGCTTTCATCGGCTTCGGGTGAAATCTGTGCAATGGTGACCAAGGACAAGATTCTCGCCGAACGTGTCGTCGCGGCAATAAACGAGGCAATTGTTTCCAGAGGGTGAACAGCAGGAAGACGCTGGAAGTGATGAGGGCGAAGTGATACTTTGCGGCGCACTTTAATGCAACGCCGCGCGCCCAGACAAAAGACACAAGGTCATGCCGTTCCCGACACCAAGCCGGTCGATGGCTGCCGCGCGATGGTGCCGGCGGATGACGGGCGAGTTGATGGCGATGCGGCGACGGATAATGGACACCCAGGAGCTGCTCACGAAGTGGAAGGTGGCGGCAGACCGAATCAAGCCGCCCCGGCGCCAGCAGCGCCAGCTACGGAGTATGGAATTTCAGTTCTAAAATTTGGTTGTCCCATCTGGTGTCCATGTTGCGCGCTCAACGGCGCACACAGCTGTCGAGTTTGTTAGACAAACCGACCTACTGTATCTCGGCAGCTAATGACCAATTCAGCCATGCCGGGCTGGAATGTCAACCGCGAAGGCGAAACTGCGACGACCAACCGGCGCTGGCTGGAATGTCTTGTTCGGCGTTTGCGCCTTACAGCCCCGATTGAGCATCGGGCTGCAAAATGGTAGCATGGTTCCATGGAATACGACAAAGACCAAGCCGACGAGATGGTGCTCGCACTTCCATTCCCGCACGGGCAATCAAAGGTTGCTGCGCTTGTTTGTAGCGAGATTTCTGTCTTTCCAACACTTCGCAACCGCACGGGTGGCCTTGTCAAGCCATTCGCGGTTCTCCGATAGGGCCAACATTTCCACGGCAGAAAAAAATTTGTGGCCGTTGGCAGCAGGTTTTCCCAAAGGTCTAAGCAGACCTGTTTTTAGTAGCACGGTGACTTCATGCGGCAAAAAGCCGAGCATTTCCGCCGCCTGATTTACGTCGAGTCGGGCGGGCAGACGCCGCAGGAAAAGCGCGGATTTCTCGTTCATACACACACCGCAGTTTTTCGGGTTTGGTGGTTTGCCTTCGCTTGGGTTTGCTGCTGCGAATTTTTCTCCTCGGTTTCATTGTCGGCCACAGCCTCAAGCTGGTTGGGGGCCTGATTCTTGGTCAGGTCAAGCTGCTCCTCGATTTCCGACTGGCGTTTGACCAGGTGATGATACCGTTCCTCCTTCTCAAAAGGTGTGCCAACCTTCGCTTCCAGTTCGACTGCGCGCTTTTGCGAATCCTTGATGTCGGCTTCCAGCCGCGCGGCGCGTTCCTCAAAACCCTGCACCACGGATTCGAGCGAACGAATGGTTCCCAGCGCCGTGTCGGTGACGCGGGTGCTGTAACCGTTCTGGCCGCGCAGGACGAGTTCGGCGGTGTTGTTGAAGCCGGAGCGGATGAACAAATCAAACCCGGCGAATCGTCCGATGCGGATGTCCTCGCCGAAGCGATGTTTGGTTTTTTCCGCCCGCCGCAACAGCAATTCGCCAGCCACGCCGCGATTGTCCAGAACCTGCTTGTCCAGTTCGATGCGGAACTTGTCACCGCCCGTGTCCTGCCGCACGGTCAAATCCCGCCGCAAATTCGCCAGCCGCTCCGTCCATGTCTCCACCTCCTCGTGCGAATGGCGCAAACTGCTGCGAATGCGATACTGCTCCTCGGCATGGGCAGAGCGCAACCGGGTGAGCCGGATCAACTCGGCATCCACCTTCGCCTTTTCGATGACCAGCGGATTGCCGGAGGCGATGGCCTTGACCTCGGCATAGGTCAACGCGGCGGAATCCATGTCTTCAAGCCGGCGCACGGTCATGTCCCCGCTCATCACCTGCGCGATGAATTTGGCCTTGGTCTCCAGCGTCTGCCACATATAGGCGTCGAAACTGCCTTCGGTGACATAACGATAAATTTGCACGCTGGCATTCCGGTTGCCCTGCCGGAGAATTCGCCCCTCACGCTGCTCCACATCGGCGGGCCGCCATGGGGCATCCAGATGGTGCAAGGCAACCAGCCGCTCTTGGACGTTCGTGCCGGAACCCATTTTCTGCGTGCTGCCGAAAAGAACACGGACCTTGCCCGTGCGGACGGAACGGAACAGCGTCAATTTTGCGTTGTCCGCATCGTAATCCTGAATGAAGGCGATTTCCGCTTCCGGGATGCCAAGGCGTTTCAATTTGTCGGCCATGTCCCGATAAACCGAAAAGCCACGGTCCTGCGGCGTGGACAAATCGCAGAAAACCAATTGTGCGAGACGGTCATCATTCGTCGCCTCCCAAATCTGATGAATTTTTTCCACCGCCAGATTTACTTTGCTCTGCGGGTCATCCGGCAGGCCGGGTTTCATCAGGCGCAAATCCAATGCGGCTTTGCGTCCTTCGGTGGTGATTTTGAGCATATTGTCCTCACGCGGATCAACCCGCCCGTGTTTCAACGCCTCGGCGCGCCTGGCAAGTCCCTCGACGAATTCTTTCAGTTCAGGCGATGCCGGGGCGTTGCGGATGGCCGGCTTTTCCCCTTCCAGCTTTGGGCGTGGCAGATTGAGCATCTGCGCGGTCTGCATGTCGGCGGTTTGCCGGAAAATCTGCATCAACTCCGGCACATTGATGAACCGGGCGAACCGCGTGTTGAGCCGGTAGCCCGCGCCGTCCGGCGAAAGTTCCATCGCCGTCACCGGCTCACCGAACGTGGCCGCCCAACCGTCGAAGTGATGCAGGTTGTGTTTCTTCAAATCATCGGACTGGAGATACCGCTGCATGGTGAACATCTCGGCCATGCTGTTGGCGATGGGCGTGCCGGTGGCAAAGACCACGCCGCCTCCGCCGTTCACGGATTGAATGTGACGCACTTTGAGATACATATCGAAGGCGCGCTCGCTGGCCGTCTGCGGCAAACCGGCAATGCGGGTCATCTTGGAGACGTAGAACAGGTTTTTGAAATAATGCGCCTCGTCCACGAACAACCGGTCCACGCCGAGTTCCTCGAAGGTCAGCGTGTTGTCCTTCTTGTGGCTGGCTGTCAGGGATTCGAGTTTGGCCTCCAGACGTTTTTTCGCCTTTTCAATTTCCTTTACCAGCCGCCGATTCTCACCGTTTGCGTGTTCACGTTTGATCTTTTCCAATTCCTCCAACTGCTCCTTAAAGAACCGCTCCTGGGTTTCCTGTGACAACGGGATGCGTTCAAAGCCGGAGTGCGTGACGATCACGGCATCCCAATTGCCGGTGGCGATGCGGCTGAAAAGTTTCTTGCGGTTCTGCGCCTCGAAATCCTCCTTGCCAGCCACCAGGATGTTTGCGCCCGGATACAGCATGAGCAACTCGGTTGAGAACTGGCCGAGCATATGGTTGGGGACGGTGAACATGGGTTTGCGCGCCAGCCCCAGCCGTTTCAACTCCATCGCCGAAGCAACCATCGTGTAGGTTTTGCCCGCGCCGACGACATGGCCCATCAGCGTATTGGGCGTCTGCAATACGCGCCAGACGCCCGATTTCTGGTGGCCATGAAGCTGAACTGCCGCACTGGCACCGGGCAACGTCAGGTGTTCGCCGTTGAACGTGCGGACTCTGCTGTGATTGAACGAGTCATTGTAAAGTCGGCAAAGCCGTTCCCGCCGGTCGTCATCAGACCAAATCCATTCCTTGAACCGTTCCTTGATGCGCTCCTGTTTTTCACGCGCGGCCTCGGTGGCCTGCGCGTTGACGACGGGCTTCTTGTCCACGTAATCATAAACAGTGGGCGTTTTGAGATTCAGAGTTTCCTCGATGAGTTCAAGGGCGGTATAACGGTTTGTCCCCCAATCGGTCGTGTTCGCCGTCGCCCCTTTCGCCTCCCAATTGGCGGTGATGTGCCACGAACCGAGCGCGTGAATGTGGCCCACCTCAACACCCGACGGCACGCCGAGCAATCCGTGGACGAAATCCTGCACGTCCGACGGTGGCAGCCAAGTTGCGCCAAGGCGCACGTCAATTTCGCTGGCGGGCAAATCCTGCGGCTGCACGGATTTCAACGCCTCGACATTCTCACGAAAGCGGACATCGGCAACACTGGCCGCGTCCGCTACAACCAACTTTTCACGGACGTTGCCGGAGAGATACTGGTCTTCGGTTTCCCATTGTTTGGTTTGTGGGTTCAGGAAAATCATTCCCCGCAAATCCGGCAAATACTCCTCGACTGGTTTGCCGAGCAAACCGGCCATGTGTTCCAGGTCCACCCGGCCTTTTTCATTCAATGAAACCAACAACGCCTCTTTCGGTGATTCAACTGATTGAACCGGCTGTTTGTGATGGATGGTGCGTTCGCGGAAAATGGCGGCCTTGACCGCCACTCTGGTTTCCTCGTCGTATTGTTCCAGCGAGAGCAACAACGGCAAATCCGGGTCGCCATGAAACGCCCGCTGATTGACCGGGGCGTTGACGGGGCCGAAACGGGAAACAAAACGGTCGTAGGCGAAGTTTAACTGTTCGCGCGCCTCGATAACCTGCTCTTCGCCGCTGCCGTCAAGCTGCGAGCGCATGCAGGTCCGCACGGCATCCCGCACGTCAATCAGCCGCCGGATGCGCGAGCGCGTCTCAATCGGCATATCGTCCAATGGATGCAGGACGCCATCTTCGTTCAGGCACAACCGGCCATCCTCGTGGACGCAATAGGCGTTGGGCTTGATGTAATCCGGCGCGGGAATGGAAGGATCAAAAGTTTTTTCAGCGATGGATGCGGTTTGGACTTCGTAAATGTTGTGCGGCAGCCGGGCAACCGCCTGTGCCAGCGCCTCGCCCAGGTCCCGGTCGTCCGGCACTAACACCGGTTCGCCGTCCCGATACATTCCGCGCGCGAGCCGCATCCGGCCGAGCATCATTTCGGGATGGGCTGCGAAGTATTCGTTGATGGAAAACTTTTCCTGACGGTCGTTGGCAAAATCCACCGACGCCTTCCACGCCGGGCCGCGCGGCGGTTCACCGGAGCGCAGTTTGCGGAGCATCACGATGTCGGTGGTCACCTCCGTGCCGGCATTTTTCTTGAACGCATTGTTTGGCAGACGGATTGCACCAAGGAGTTCCGCCTTTTCAGAGAGCATTTTCCGCAAGGTGGAATCCTGCTTGTCCAGCGTGTGGCGGGACGTGACGAACATGAGCAGCCCGCCCGGCCGAACCTTGTCCAGCGCGGTGGCAAAGAAATAATCGTGAATGGGAAATTTATATTCGTTCCAGCGCGGGTCATGGACGGTGTAATCGCCGAACGGCACATTGGAGACGGTAAGATCGAAGGATTCGTCGTCAAATTTCGATTTTTCAAATGGCTGCTCGCGGATGTCGGCACCGGGATACAACGCCCTGGCAATACGCGCCGTCAACGGATCAATTTCAACGCCGGTGATCGCCGAACGCCGCAGCATCTCCTCCGGCATGAGACCGATGAAATGGCCGATGCCGCACGCCGGTTCCAAAATGTCGCCGCCCTGAAAACCAAACCGCTGCGCGGCCTGATACATGGCCTGGATGACGACGGGCGCAGTGTAATGGGCGTTGAGGGTGGTGGCGCGGGCGGAGCGGTGTTCCTCTTCCGACAGGATTTTGGAAAGCTGGATTTGTTCCCTGTGCCAGCTTGTGCTGTCCACGTCAAACACCTGGGGCATCGCGCCCCAGCCAACATATTTGACCAGCAAAGCTTTTTCGTCGGGTGATGCCGGGCGCTCCTCGGCGTCCAGCAACCGCAGGATTTCAACCGCCTTGATGTTTTGCTGGAACTTTTGCTTGAGACCGCCCTCGCCCAGCCGGTCGGCCTCGGTGATCCGATAGTTGTCAGGGTTCTGCCCGGCGATTACTCCGCCGGCAGCAGAATGTAACTCTCCCGCACCATTTCCCAGGCGCGGTCGTGCGCCTGCTGTGGCGTCAGCCCCTGTTTTCTGAATTGCCGGGTCAGTTCGATCATTTCGTCCTTCGTCTTCTCCTCGGCGTCCAGCAGCATCTGGCGCAACTGCCCCCTCGCCTCCAGCTCGCGCACCGTTTGCGGGCAATGTTCGCGCCAGTGTTTCTCGGCCATTCGTCCGTATTGGGTCAGGGGTTTCATGTGTCGGCCTTTGGTTTGCAAAAAGGTCAAGCTGGTCGTCAAGTTGATTCCGCCGTGCTGCCATAAACGCCTCAAATGGTATCCGGCTTGCCTCCGGCGGGACGCCGGCACGCGCCGAGCCGGTCAGTCACGGCGTCTGGCGCCGCCGCGGGGTTTGGGTGGAAACAATTCGGCAGTGGAAATGCCAAAGACATCGGCAATAAAGTCAGCCTGGACGTCGGTCACGGTGCGGCGCCGGGTCTCGATGTTGGCCAGCATGTCACGGGTCATGTAACACCCAGCCAACTGGATTTTTCCAGCCAACTCCTCCTGTGTCCAACCCCGCAAACAGCGGAACTTGACGACATTTGGCCCGATGAGATTGGCATTGCGGCGCATGACAATACACCTCACCCGGCGGAATGGCCGGGAGAGTCAGCCCTATGCAGCGGCGCCCGAGGAAACATCTTTTTTTCGGCGGAATACGTTACCGATATTCCGCCGCAACTCAAGGTGCGATCCAGCTTCATCAGTATGCCTTAACTGGATGTTTAGACGGCCACGCCCTTGGCCTGGCGCTGGCCCTGCGAACGAGCGACGACGCGCTGCGTCTGCCGCGCCATCTGCGCGATGACTTCCTCGCGCTGGTCTTCGGGGACGTTCTTGACGAGCGTCTCGTAGGCCTGTTTGAGGGCGGGATCGGCGTTGATACGCCGCATCACGCCGTTTTGCATCCGGTTCTGCCGGTCCAGTTCGCGCACTTCATTCAGGACCACCATGCGTTCGAGCCGGTCGCGGGGGATGGACTGGAGGAAGCCCAGATACCTGGGATTTTCCTGGATGTAGGCGTCAATTTTGGCGTCCACTTCGGGAATGTTCCGAAGCGTGGGCGGTTCCTGGGGGGCGGACGCGCCGGGTGCGGCGCTTGGCGGTGTTGTTTTCTTTGTGTTCATATTGAGTTTGGTTGTTTGTTGTTGTTGGATTGCCGGCTTGGTGCCGGTAAAGTGTAAAATTGTCTCACGGACTCAACGGATCAGCCGGTTCGTTGGTCGTGGAAATCGGCGGTGCCGGCGGTTGCTCCTGTGCGGTTTCGAGCGCGTCGAGCCGCTTCTTCATTTCAATTACCGTGGCGCGCAACACCGCCGTCTCCTGCAAATTGGTTTTGGCCTGTTGCAATGCGGCTTGAAACTGCCCCAGCGCCGCCGACAGGGTCCGGGCCTGCACCATGATTTGGGCGGTGGCGAGCCGCTGCGAATTGACTTCCGCCAGGATCGCGTCGTTGACGGGGGCGGGACTGAACGCCGCGTCGCGGGGCGCTGGTGATGTTTCATTGCCGCAAATGGCACCTGGCCGGAAGTCCCAGCGGGTATTTTCTTCGACGCGATAGACGACATGCTGCTCGTGCATCACCAAATCGTCGTTCGGGTCGGCGTAGCGTCCGACATGGTAGGCGCGGATGACTTCGGGATACCGGACGGCGGAATCATCCGCTGCTGGCGGCGGCTGTTGCGGTCGCAATGACAGCTTGGGCGCGGTGGAACATGCCGACAGAAACAACAGTGGAACGAGATACAATGTTTTCATCGTCTTGATGGGGTTGGAGTTTGTTCGTCTTTTTCCTGGGTGACGGGAATCGCCGTGCCGCCCAGGGAGGCGTCGGCGCGGTCAATGGTTTGGAGGACGTAAAGGTAGAACTGCTTTCCACTCGGCACGCGGACGTAGAATCCGTTCTTTTGAATCGAGTCCAATATTTGCTGGGCGTAGGTTTGCAGCACGGCCTGCGCGCCCGCAAACGGAGCGTTGTTGAGTGTGGGACTGTTGATGGGGCCAAAGACGGTCTGTTGTTTTTCCGTCAGCGCGCCGGCCGCGCCGGAAAGGAACGTGGCGGCAAAAAGTTTGATGTCGGCTAGGTTGTCGGACTTGATGATTTCCCCGCGCAACCCGGCGCTGCCGTCGGTGATGGCCCAACCAGTCTGGTTGGTGCTGTTCTCGAACTCACGATCCAGCGCGACGGCGTTGAGTTGCATTTCCTCGCCGTCCTGCCAGACGAGCGTCCAACTGGTGTTACCGGCGATGCGTTCGCGTTGCCGGTCAGTCTGCGCCATGCCGTGAACCTCCGTGCCCGCCGGGATGATCAGCTTGCCGCCGAAATAGACATTCTCCGTGACCAGCCCGACGATGGGCGTCTGGATGGAGGACGAATCCACCGTGATGACGGTCTCGCAGAGAATCAACCGGCCAAAGGGGGCAAACACCGCGCTCAACTTTTTGAGCTGGGGCACGCCCGCCGTGCTGTCGGCAAGCAAACTGATGGGCGTCAACAATTCGGTCTGGCGCGGCGGGGCAACCGGCAAAACCGGCAACGATTGCGGCGATGCGTTTGTGAATCCGGCTTGAACCGAAGATGGAGGGCTTGGCGGCAGTGTGGATGGCGATGGGGCGGTTTCCGGTTTGGCCGCCGGCGGATGGAACGGCTGCATGGGCCACACGACGGACTGCACCACCTGGGGTTTGCTGGCAACATTGTTTGTGGTCGGCGGCGTGACGGCGATGGCGTCTTCGGGAGCCGCATGGTGTTTGCGGATGACGCTGAAAATAATCAAGGCACCGGCAAACAACGCGCCGAAGGCAATGATCCTGCCGGTCTTGGTCTTGAAAAAATTAAGGAAGTCGCGCGGTTTCATGGCTGGCCTTTCGGAGAACGGATGGGCTGCACGGGAGCATTGGTGACAGTGACAACGGGCGGTGGTGGCGAAAGCCGGTTCACCAGCACGGTGAACTGGTTTTTCAACGACAACTCATTGCGCCCGCCATCCGGCGTGCCGGTGACGGCGAAATAAGCGATGCTCCGTCCCTTGGGCGGCACCATGCCATCGGCGTCGCTGATGGATTGGGAATAAAGACGGTTGCCGGCGCGCAACGCGAAACTATCCGGCTGATAAATGAACGGTGTGTCAACCTCGTTAGTGATGGCGACACGAAAGACGAGCGTGTCCTCGGCGTTGAAACGGAATGCCTGTTCAATCTGGATTTGATAATCATTGAAATCACTGACCAGCGGCTTGCCGTCATAGGTGGTGAACCCCGCGTCGGCGACGCTTTCCGGCTGTTGCTTTTTGAGCAATGGAAAGGCTTTGGCTTTGTCGAGCAGCGCCAGAAGTTTCAACGGACTGACTTCGGGCGCGCTGCCAACGCCTTCCTCCTCCGGCGTTGGCGGTGCTTCCATGTTGAGCGACAGGATGGGGACATCGCTCTGAGCCAATTCAAAAACGTAGGTATGACCGTTCCAGCGGATGTTGAGATTGGCCGACACCTTGGGCAAAAGGGCGCACACGGAAAGAAACGCCGACCCCTTGGCGTGGGCGAGTTGGAATTGTCCCGGCGTTTTGCCGTCCACCGTGAAACCCGCGCCATCAATCGCCTCGATGGGACCGGGAAAATTGATGGTGGTGACGCGGTTGGTGGCGACCGGCACGGACACAACCGTGCGGTCATCGAGCATGACCCGTTGGATGGCCGGTGAATCGGCGGACGCAACAGTTGTGGTCAACACCGTGACGGTGAACAATAATTGGCTAACGATTGATTTCATATTTGAAGTCGCCCACGGCGGCGGGGAAACGTCCGTTCAAGGCCATGTTGGGGTTGCGAATGAGGCGCAATCGGAGCGTGAACGGAAACGCCTCGGTGAACGCCCGGTCCTGGAAAATGCCGCTGCGGATGATCTGGCCGGTGACACTGGCCAGCACCTCGTCCTCGCGCGTGGCTAGAATGTCAATGCGGCCGATCTCGGCTTTCTGGTGCAACTGTTTGGCGCGGAACTCAACCGCCTCGCTGATGCGTTCATCCTGCGCCTTGTTGAAGGCGGATTTAAGAAACACCAATTTGAGCAGGTCGGGATTGTCGAAATCCTTGGGGTTGCGTTCGAGAAAAACCATCGTCGCCAGTTCCGCCTGCTGGACGTGCAATTCCCTGGCCTCCGAAAACTGGAGCAGCGGGCTCAGGTAATACGTTCCGGCCGGGTCAATGATGACGACGCGCTCGCGTTGTTTGAACTGCGAGATGATGTGGTAACGGTCAATCGCCGAGAGCAGCAGCACCATGACGGTGAACGCAAACCAGAACCACGGCAGCCGGTCGCGCAGCACCAGCAACCGCGCAAGATCAAAGCCCTTCCGGGTTGGCGCCATACGGAATGCTGCCGGCCCCAACGGGTTCGTTGGCGTGGTTTTCAAATCGGATGTTTCCACAGGTCAGTAATAATTGGGTTTGGATTTTGCGATGAGTTCGCGGACGGCCCGGTTGCCGGTGATGTCGTCGCCGGGCCGGCCGCGCGCCGAGCGCGGCGGCAGGCCGGAACCGGCGATGATGATGGCCCCGGCGCTGCCCATGTTGGCGGCGGTGGACATGGTGCTTAACAACGCCGCCATGCCCGCCGCGCCGGCGGTGACGACCGGCAGACCGGCGGTGGAGGCGGTCGCGGCTGCGCCTGCGGTCGTGGCGGCGGTTTGAATTGCACTGCTGACGCCGCCTGCGAGCAACGGGCCTCCGGCCTGGATGCCGTGGGCGATGACATTCTGGATGATGACGGGCGCGGCAACGGTGCTGAAAATGATCCAGAAACCGACGGCGGCGACGCCGATGGTTTTTTGCAGGTCGGGCAGCGTGGAAGTGGGGTCAATGTATTCAAGGCTGGGGTCAGTCATGAAATCGAGAATGCCCTGCGTGACGAGCGCGGCCACGGCCCAGCCGAGCGGCCACAAAAGAACGCCGACGAGATTCAACAAATACTTTGTGCCGACGTGCTTGAGCGCCGGGATCGCCATGAAGCCGATGAGCAGGGGCGAGAGGGTGTAACCCAGATTGATGATGACGGTCTGGAAGATGTAACCCCAGAACATCATCAACGACGCAAACTGGCCGACGAGCCAGAGGACGGCGGAGATGATGATGTCGGTGGTGAAATTGTGAAGCTGCGACATGACGTTCCACCAGGACGACTGTGTGGAGGGATCGCGTTTGATGACGAGCAGTTGGTTGAACTGCTGATAGACCTGGGCCGGGTCAACGCCCAGGCCGGACAGAATGGAATTTTGCAGCAGGGTTTGGAGCGCGTTGCCCCAGGCGGGCAGGAACACGAGCAACGAGGTCAGCATCAACAAACGCATGAGCAGGTGCAGCAGGGCGTCATGGGTGAATTTATGGCCGACCGTCGCGATGACGCCGGTGATGAAAAGGGCGAAGGCCACGCTCAAGAGCAACGTGTGAAGTTCGCCGCATTTGGTGAGAAATGTGGGGAAGATGCTATTGAACGTGGCCATGATGAAGGATCGGGGTGGGATTATTGGGTGGGAAAAACGGTCGGCGCTTCGAGCAACTGGAACTTCGCGTTGTAGTTGCTGACGGATTCCTCGAACTCGGCGTTCTGTTGCTCGGTCAACGCCTGAACCTGTTTCTGCTGGTCGTTCCGGTTCTGGATGTCCTGCACCAGCGCCGAGTCCGCCGCCTGATTCAATTCATCATCGGTGCTGGCAAGGTCGGCGTTCAGGCTGGTGAGCACGGCGTGCAACTTCTGGACTTGGGCATCCGTGGTGGCGTTCTGAAGCTGCTGGGTCGTCTGGGCGATCTGGTCCTTGATGGTTGCGCGCCGCTGCGCCGCGTTATCGGCGACCGCAACATAGTTGCTGGCGGAGTTGATGACGGCAGCAAACGGCTTGTATTGGTCGACGGGCCGCTGGATGGTCTGGCCGCCCGGCGTCTGGAAGCTGGCGCCGACCGTGGCATAAATGCCCGAATCGTTGAAAGTCAGCGCGGCATTGCCATCGGCACTGGCCACGAGATTTTCGAGATTCAGACCCGGCTCAAGGCTCTGCAAGTCCGAGTCGAGGGCGGGCACCATCGAGAGCGCCACTTGGGACGGATTGCCGAACAGGGATTCATAGTTCTTGAACTCGCTCAACTGGTCGCCGAGCGTCTGAATTTGCTGCACCTGGTTGTCAATCATGGAAACGAATTCAGCCAGGTTCTCGGTCTCATCCAATATCTGTTCGATGTTCATCGTCGGGTCATAGACGATCCACTGCGCGCGGGCGGAGAACGCCAGCGGCAGAGCGACGAGAGTTGCTACGATTAGTTTTTTCATGTTTGTTGTCCTTTCTTTTTGTTGGGTGCAGGCACCGCCTGCTTATTGCTCGATACGGAGGAATTGCGTGGTGGGCTGGAAAATCACGCCGTCAATGGTTTGTTCGGGCAGATGGACTTCATAGAGCCGGACCCGGCCTTCGTCACCCGCCCTGGCCTGCTGCATGGAAACGTAAAGCCAGTATTGTTGTTTGACGGCATCGCTGCGGCCTTTGTCGTAGCCGGTCTGGTAGGATTGGTCGTCCTGTTTGCTGTTGGCGTAGTGAAGTCCTTCGCCAAGCAGGACGCCGCCCGCCGCACCGCCCGCGATGCCCATTGGATTGTTGTGGGTGAGTTCGCCGCCGAGGGCCGCGCCGCCCGCCCCCAGCGCCACATCGGTGATGGGCCGGGTGACGGCGGCGCAGCCCGTGAACAAACAAACAACACAGGCAAGGGGAATGAATCGAATGAGCATGGATTTTTTCATGGATGATTTTTGTTATTGATTGGCGTGGGCGATTATGCCCTCGACGATGTTGGGACTTTTGCGCAGTTCGCGGGCGCGTTTGTCGAAGTGTTCGCCGCTGGACGAACTGCAATAGAGCATCTCGCGCGACGAAACGTTGTGAACCGTGCCGCAAAGATTCCGGCCGGAATCGGTGTGAAAATAAGTGAAAGGCGAATACTTCTGGCCGGTTTGATGGTCGGGCAGCGGGTAATTCATGATGGCGTGCTGCGTCACTTCGGGCAGCGCGATGTCCTTGCCCATGTCATCAAGGTCGGCGCGGTCGTTCTGGCGCATGATGAAAAACTGGCGGCTGTTGCCGAACACGGCGGAGCGGATGCGCGACTGTTTGAACCGCGCATATTGCTGGACGATGCTGATGTTCCAGCAATTGAACTTGCGAAGCTGGGCGTAACTTTCCTGAACGATTTCCTGGCCGCCGGGGATGTCGAGGAAGCGGGCGACTTCCTCATACACGTTTCGTTTCCGCAACGCACGCGGCAGCGTCATGATGTGCTTGCGCGCGTGGTTGGTGATGAGGAAGCCGGCAGCCGCTTTCAGTTCCTTGGCGGATTCCGGGATGTAACCCAGTTCAAAATGGGCGATTTTTCCGGTTAGCGACAAATTACTCGTGCCATCGAACAGGCAACCATAGTTGCCATCCCGACACCACGGCAGAATCAGGGTGGCGATTTCAACAATCTGTTCGCGTTCCGAGCCGACCGGGTCGAGCATCATCAGTTCCTGCAACATCCGGTGCGTGGGGAATTCCTCCGGGGAGAAGTGGGCGAAAGCGAGGTTGCGGACTTCGCGGCTGGTCTTGGGTTCTTTCAGGAACCGGAGCACGTCGCCTTCGTCAAACGCGGCGAGATACTCGTTTGCCTCGGTGAGGTGGCTGGCCTTCCAGTCTCGGAAGTCCGCAAAAGTTTCGAGTGTGGTTGCGCCCGGCGGCATCCGTTCGGCCCGGAATTTCTGCAAGGCCAGCGCGTGACGGGCGATGTCCAGCAACTGGTCGTGCCGTTTCTTCTGCCAGTCCTGGAACGCATCCTCGTAAAGCAGATTGATATATTTGGCGATCTGCGCCTGCCGCAGCATCTGTTTGTCCTCCTGTGACGACGTTCCGATCATGCGGGCGACAAGCGCGGTGGCGGCGGAAAGATGATCCGGGGTGAGCGGCAATCCCTTCGTATCGAGATAATTGATGGTCAAATCGCCATCGGGATGAATGATGATGGGGCGTGCGCCTTCCTCGACGGTCTGCGTGTAGATGCCGTAACTCAACCCCTCCTCGATGATGACGGTGTAGGCGAAGTAACCTTCGGTCTGCGAAAGCAGGTCGCAAACCGTCACCGATTTGCCCGCGCCGGACATTCCCAACAGCACGGCGTGCTGCGGCGATTGATTGTCCTTCGAGCCGGAGAAGGTTTCGACGCCTATCAAATTGTTGTTGGGACCGTCGTAGATGGCCTCGGCGGTTGCAAGATGGCCGGTGAACGTGCTGGTGATGGGCAGCATGTCGGCCAGGTAACGGTGTTCGGCATAAAGCTTGCGATGTTCGTAACGGCCCCATGTCCAGCCCGGCCACGTCTGGAAAAACAAACTCTTCGAGGTGCTCGGCAGGTTGCTCTCAAAATACTGCGCCGAGTTCATGGAATTGATGGCGTTCTTGATGGCGCTGGCCTTCGCGTTGAGTCCGTCCTTGCTCTTGTCCCAAATGCGGATGACAAAGAGCGCGTTGAACGGAATGGTCTGTCCCTGCATGAGCGCGTGAATCTTCTTCTGCTTCTTCTCCATGACGGTGAGCAGCGAGATTTTCTTTTCGCTGGCGTAGTCGCCGGCCACGCGGTCGTGTTCCTTTTCCTCCTTGCTGATTTCCCGGGTGATGGGCAGCGGATCAACATTGACCGTGATGGTGTAATCCAGCAGCCGCAGATTGGTGAGGCGCTGGATGATGCCGGGATACGTCGCGCGCGGCCAGCGCGTCAGGACGATCACGGAATGGTAATGGCCGTCGAGGTAAAAGCCGAAATCGCTCTGACCGTTGCCCTCGCTGTGCCAGCAGTTTTCCTGGATGGAAAGTTCGGGCACAAAATCGCCGGTTGGATCGAAGTCAAACCGGTCGGCTAATGACGGATTCAAAAACTGTTTGTAGTGCTTGAAATGGTCGAGGTCGCCCATCGGCAGCACGCGGGTGCCGGCGCTGGCAAAAATATCCTTGAACAGGTGGTGAACATGGGCGAATTCCATTTCCATCTGGTCAAGCAGCGTCAGGTAATACTCGCGCAAGGCGGCGTTGCTCGTGAGCGCCTTGGGGACATTATCCAATGCGCGGGAGACGTAGAAAACCACGCGCTGCCGCCGGAGCTTGCGCTCAACCATCGCCTGCCAGTAACGCGCGAACCGCTCGTTGCGCGAGCGCACCGTCCAGGTGTTCTCGAACCGCTCCGTCTCCTTTTGAAACCGGAGCAACTCGGTTTTGTAATCGGAATCGGAAAAGTATTGGACTTGCAACCGCTGGTTGTCGTGAAGCGACGCCAGGAGCTGGCCAAGCTGGTCCTGAAACTCATTCAGGTCGGCGATGGGGCTGTTGGTCAGGTCGGGCGCTTCAAAGACGAACCCCTTGGCGACGTAACCGCCGCGCCGGAGATGATTGAACACAATCAAATCGCGGACAAAAAAGCCGTTGGGTGGTCGTTCAAACATAAATCAAGGCCGGAGCGATTTCACGGTGACACCCGGCGGCGGTTGCCGCCGGAATTCATTGCACACCTGTTCAATCCGGGTCAGGTCCTCCGCCAGTTGCTGGACGCTGCGCACGGATTTGATTTCATTGATGGCGATGCAGGCTTCCTGAATGTGCGCCAGCGCCCGTTCCAAGTGGTCGCGGGCACCGCCGCCGAAGCCGCGCGCGTGTAGGCTGGCGCGCAGGCTGGCCTCGGCGGTTTTAAGCTGCCCGAGCAACGCCTGCCGCCGGTTCTCCAACATGCTGAGTTCGCCGGGGTTCATGGCTGTTTCCGGTTGGCAACGGGGGTTTCCAATCCTCTTTCCTGCAAACCGGCGCTGTCGAAGGGAATGACGCGGATTTCGGAGACCCACGCTTCCTCGATGATCAGGGCACCCAGGTGTTTCTCGGCGTGGACGCGGGCGACGCGCCCGGTGACGAGCGGCCCCGCCATCAACTCCAGCCGCCAGCCCTTGAGGATCACCAGCCCGGTTTCATAAACCAGAATGAGCTGGTCGGGCGGCAGCGCGGCCTTCCCGCGCCGTTCCGGGTTTTCCTCCAGAACAAAGCATCTCAATTGCTGGATGGGGAAACCCCACAGCCGGTGTGTGTCAATGAATTCGGTGAATTTCGGCGGCAGCGGGATCAGTTCAACCGAGCCGGCGAACGGTTTGGATGGATGTGATTTATTTTTATGGCTCATAAAAGTGGATGGATGCAGTTGTGGCCGGTTTCAGGGCCGAAACCCCGCCCGGTCGTCAGGTATTCAAAACAGTCGCGGTCATAGCCGGGCGGTTTGCCCTGCCGCAGCGTGAAAATGTAGGCGAGGCAGATCAAAACCGGGACGAGTGCGGCGACAAAGGACATGACGAGTGACGCGTCAAGAACGACAAGCAGGACAAAGAACACGATGATGCCCGCACCGATGCCGCCGATGAGCCACCAAAAGAGGTTGCCTTCCAGTCCCCACGTCCGGCCCTTGGAATCGGACACGGCGTTGGTATCGGTCAATCGCAGTTCGTTTTTGGTGTTCATGGATGAGCATCAATTTTGGCGTCACGCCTTTGCGTTAATTTTCCAATCACTGAAAGCTGCCGACGCCGACGGCGCTGCTGGAGTCAATGCCGAAGATCTTGTAGAAGGCATAGACCACCGCCGGGGCCGCCGCGATGATCAACCCGCCGAGGATGGACATCTTGCCCTGGTCCACGTCGCCGCGCCGGATGGCGAAGCCGCCGTAGATGACCGAGAAAATGCCCAGGACGAAACCGAACATCATGATCACGGCCAGGCTGTTGCTGATGCCGGTTTGCAAATTGGTGGAGCTGAAGGTGGTGTTCTGGGCCAGGGCTGGGAGCGTGTTGAGGACGAGCAGGGACGCAGCGGCAAGGAGCGGGCGCAACCGCGCGCGGACATTTTTTGGAGCAAATAATTTTTTCATGGCGTTGTTGTTTTTGTCGTTTCGTTTTCCGGTCCGGCGGTTCATCCGCCGGGTTACGCGACTACATTTAGCAGGAAAGAAATTTGAAAAGGTGTCCCAGAGACACAAAATGCAACGAAGGCCATGCTATAAAAACGGCATGAATATGCTCATGGACACGGACAAGCTCGCCAAACTCCACGAACTGGACTCGCTGTTGCCGCGCGAAATCCGCGGCCAGTCCCAGGTTCTGCCGCGCATCATCTCCACCGTAAAGCGTGGAGAATTAAATCTCACCAAGCCCGGACGTCCGCGCGGAAGTTTTCTGCTGCTCGGACCGACGGGCGTCGGCAAAACGGAAACGGTCGTCGTGCTGACGAACCGGATATTTGGCGCGGAGAAATTATTCCGCTTCGACATGTCTGAATTTCAAACGCAGGAATCGCTCGGCCTGCTGCTCGGCGCGAAGCTGGGCGAGACTGGTTATCTGGGGGCGATGCGCGACCGCGCGGCGGAAGGATCAATACTATTTGACGAGGCGGAGAAGGCGCACCCGCGCGTGCTGGACATTTTATTGCAACTGCTGGATGCGGCGCGCATCACCGTGGCGACGGGGCAGACACTGGACTTCAGCGGCTTCTATGTCTGGTTAACATCAAACATCGGCTCCGCCGAACTGATGAGCCTGCAACATTCCAACGACGCGACGCTGGAACGGCACGTTCTTTCGCGCGCACAGCAGGCGCTGCGCCCCGAAATTTTCGCGCGCATCAACGAGAAGCTCGTGTTCAACCGATTGAGCTATGAACACCAGTTGGAGATTGCCGGGAAGTTTTTATCACGGGAAATGGAATTTTTGGCGGCAAGCGGGCACAAGCTGGAACTGGACAAAACGGTGCTGCCGTTCCTGGTGCGCAAGGGATTTCATCCCAAGCTGGGCGCGCGACCGATGCGCGATGCCGTTGAAAAACTGGTCGGTGATGCGGTCGCGGAAAAACTGCTCAAGGGTGAATCGGCCGGAGGTGTGATGGCGGTGGACGGCGCCCGCGACTGCCTCGCCGTCCGTTGATTCAGCCCATCGAGATGTAAAGGTGACTTTCACCCAAATCCCGGTCCGGCAGAACCGCGCCGAGATCACCTTTACGCAATTGTGTGCAGACGGCGCGAATGGTCTTGCGCTGTTTCGCAGCTTTTGGCAGTTGCGCGAGCAGACAGTCCGCAAACTGGTCGCCGCGTTTGTTGCGGTAAATATCGGACACGATTACTTTGCCTGCTCCGGCCTGGTAAAGCTCTTCAACGAATTTCACAGCCGCGCCTGCGCGTTTGAAGCGGCCAAGGGAGCGCGCGGTTTTGCCATCCGCTTTCAGCCATGCCCGCGCCTCGCTGCGATTTCGTTTCGCCAAAAGTCCCAGGACAAAAACGTGCTGCATGTGCTTCTCCATTGCCCGGTTTCTGGCCGGCACCTTCGCGGGCCTCGCCCGGAGTTTGGGCAAACGCGGGTTCTTGGCAGCCGCCCGGCGATATTGTTCCGGCGTGACGGAACGGCCGAACAACTCAACGTGGTCTGAAATCAACGTGCCGTCCCGCAGCCAGAGGCGGCTGCGCCCGCAGAATTCGCCTTCAACGGTCGTGAATTCCTGATTCAACCGCCCGTTGTCATGCCAGCTTCTTTGAACGCCCGTTCCATTCTCCACGCGGAATGAGCCGAGCAGTCTGCCATTTTCATTCCACTGGCGGCAAAGCCCGTCAAGCCTGCCATCGCGATAAAACTCCTCCGTCGCGAGCCGTCCGTTGCGATGCCAGGTCCGTCGCCGGCCATGCAATTTTTGCCCGCTAAAATTTTCCTCCACCGCTACAACACCATTGCGGTGAAGGATCCGCCTTGCAGCTCGTCTGGCTTTGGCGTTCATGCTTTGTCAGGGGTTATGGGTTAATAATAGCACAAGTGCGTGGGTTTGTCTCATAATCATACATTGGGAATGAATCAGGACATCTCCTTCGCTTCGCCATCGCTTAAACGAACGCTTTCATGCAGGGCGTTTCGCCGCGCGTGAACAGCCGCATGTTTGTGCAATTGAACAATGTTGTCCGTTTCATGGAAACGGTGAATCTAGCAAGTAACAAGCCAAACACCTGTTCGTGGATTTGAACCCTGCGCAGCGACAGATGACGGCGATGAAAACCATAGAGGCAAGGGCTTTGGCGGCGGCGGGAGGCTCAATGCAGGAACGGAAGACGCGAACCGGATAGGAAAGCGGAACCGTAGAATGCTTGAAGCTCCCGAAGACGCCGGATAATGGGTCTTGGTTTCATCGCCACGATTGGTGGTGTTGCCTGAACACGAGGTTTCAATTCGGCAGGCAGGCGGGTGTGTCCTGATTTTCCGCCTTCGGCCTGATGTGCGACAAAACGCGCGAAACGAATGCCAGCGCATCAAACGGTTTGGTGATGTAATCCACCGCGCCGAGCGCGAGGCCATGATTGATGTCTTTATCGCAACTGCGCCCGGAAACAAACATGACCGGCATCTGCCGCAGGACCGGGTCTTGTTTCAAATTCCGGCAAATCTCGAAGCCGTTGATGCCGGGCAGATCAACGTCGAGCGTGATGAGGTCGAAATCGCCGTCCCGCGCGAGTTCCATTCCCTGAACGCCCGTCTGGGCGGCAACCACGCTGCATCCTTCCCGTTCGAGCAGGAACACCATCGCGTTCAACACCTCCGGGTGGTCTTCAATCACAAGAATTTTCGCTTTCATAAATTGGCCAGAGCCGCTGGAATCCAGTATTGTTACGCTGGCGTAACAATTAAACCGGGCGTTGCCGTTAGGGTCAAGTGCGATTTTCGAGCATGCCCCGTAAAAAATATCCAGCGAACGTTGTCGGCCCCAAAATCCGCATAGTGCGGGGGAAATTGGGATTGACCCAGGAGGGTTTTGCCGCGCGCTGCCAGTTGGCCGGCCTGGACATCAGCCGTTCCACGCTGGGGCAGATTGAAGCCCGGCTACGTTATGTGTCGGACGAGGAATTGATGGTTCTGGCGTCGCTGCTTGGCGTGGCGGTTGACCATCTTTACCCGGAGGATGTCCTCAAGCGGTATCGCGGTAAAAACTTAAAGCCTAAAGGCGGAAAATCCCGTTGATTGTTGAGGCTTCGGTCTGCGGTCGGCGGGCGGGAAAAGTGAAGCGGAGAGCGGAGAGACGGCGGGAACGAAGCCGGAGCGCAACGCCGCCGCCGAGCGCAGATGGAAGCCCGCCGCTGATGCGGCTAATCCATTGCCGCTCGTGACGAACGCGATTTTTGCGAAGCGAACATCGCGCTGGTCACGGCGGATAAACTTTTGGTGGGCTTTCCGCCCAACGCATGAAAAGATTATTGCAGCCAATAACCGGCCGGCTTAGCAAGAAATTCAGACAGATCAATTCCCTGTCCGCCCACAAGCAATTTGCGCTTCGGTTTGAAGCGCGTGGCAAAAGCTTCCATCCCCGGCAACGATTCAGGACGGCGTCCGCTTTTTACTTCGATGGCGACGGTGGTCTTGCCCTGGCGCAGTATGAAATCCACTTCCTGATTTCGTTCCCGCCAATAGGTCAGTTCGATGTTGGTGCCGAAGCTGGTATTGAGCAGGTGCGCGCCGACACAGGACTCGATCAGATGCCCCCAATAGTTGCCATCCTGCCGGGCTTCCGCCGCTGTCCGGTTGTCCTGCGCGGTCATCAAGGCGGTGTTGAGCACCTGCAATTTGGGACTCGACCCGCGTTGACGAACGAGCCCGTGGGCATATTTTGAAAGTCCCGCGACCATGCCCGCGCCTTGGAGCAATTGCAGGTAGTGCGCGAGCGTGACGGTGTTGCCCGCGTCCGTGAGCTGGCCGAGCATTTTCTGGTAGGACAGAATCTGACCGGAATAGGCGCAACCCAGATGGAACAATTGCCTTAACAGCGCGGGCTTGTCCACGCGGTTCAGCAGGAGAATGTCGCGCGAGATCGTGGTCTCAATGAGGGAATCCACGATGTAACGCCGCCAGCGTTCCGGTTCCGTGATCAGGTCGGCAGAGCCGGGATATGCGCCATAGAAAATGTATTGCTCCAGGTTCCAGCCGAATGCCTCCCGCATTTCTGCGAACGACCAGTGCGGCACCGGAATCACCTCGAACCGCCCGGCAAGGCTCTCGGTCAAACCACGCTGGATAAGCAGTGGCGCAGAACCGAGCAGAACGACTTTCAGCGGCAAGCCGGCGTGTGTGTCGGCGTCCCACAGCAATTTAACCACGGTTGACCAGTCAGAAATCTTCTGCACTTCGTCCAGCGCAAGCAATGCGCCTGTTTTGGTGTCGCGTGCCATCAAACGCGCTGCGTGCCATTGTTGCTCAATCCAGGTGCGATCTCGCAAAGACGGTTCGTCAGCGGAGGCATAGTGCGCTGGCAGCTTCGATGCCTTGATGACCTGCCTGGCCAAAGTGGTTTTACCGACTTGACGTGGACCAGCCAGCACTTGCAGAAAGCGGCGTTTTTCCTTGAGCCGTTTCAGCAGTTCATCATGGAGCGTTTGGCGCGTCATACAATTTACTCAATATGTTGAGTTAATTTACTCAATGTAAGAGCATGGTCAAATCTTTCTTGAATGGCTTCGGTCGGCGGTCGGCGGCGGAAAAAGTGGAGCGCAGGAGGAGAGACGGCGGGAACGAAGCCGGAGCGCAACGCCGCCGCCGAGCCGTGGACGGAAGCCCGCCGCTGATGCGGCCACTTGAATTGCCGCTTGTGACGAGCGCGGTTTTTGTGAAGCGGAACAGGCGTGGTCGTGGGGGAAACGGGGCGACCGCCAAGCCTGTGAAGTGAAGGAAAAATCGCGTTGGTCACGGCGGATTCGAGTAGGGGCGGAAGTCGCCCCCGACAATATGGCTCGCTCGTGATGTTTATGCAGCGAAAGTGAAGCACCGCGGAACGGTGCGAAATAAAGCTCACGAGGGAGCGTCGATGGGCGAGCAGAATCTTCCACGTTTCAAGGCGGAGTCCGAGACGGGGGAATTGATGCGGGGAAGTTTCTGCGAATGGGGGATATGGTGATGCGAACGGACGGAAAGGACAAGAATCGGTTCGGGCGGTGGGCATGACCCTACCGTAATAAATTCGAGTGCTGCTTGAGCCATCGCTCGGCCTGCGAATAATCAGGATACAGGCGCTCCACTTCTTGCCAGAACTTTTCCGAGTGGTTCATTTGCCGCCGATGCGCCAGTTCGTGCAGGATGATGTAGTCGCGCACAGAGCCGGGTGACTGAATCAATCGCCAATTGAGTGAGATGGTTCCGCGCCGTGAACACGAACCCCAGCGAGATTTCTGGTTTCGCACTGAAACACGGAACACATTTACCCCATGCAGCACCGCCAATTCCAAGACACGGGGCGGCAATTCCTCTGATGCAAGATCGCGAAGATGATTTTGGATCGCTGGCCGCAAGTCGGATTGTGCATCCGAAACATTCAGCCGTTCGGTGCTGAAACGGATTGAGCCGTCAGCATCAGGTTCGATGCGAACCAACTCGCCGCGAAAGAAAATCTCGGTTCCGATGAGCCATTGTCCTGGTTTGACAGGATTTGCCGAGAGCTTTTCCAGTTGCCGGGCAAGCCAATCCGTGTTTCGTTCAACGAACCGACGCCCCTCAATGATTGAGCCACGACTGGGGATGGTTAGTCGCACAGAACCATCGGGACACAGCTTGAGCAGGTAACGACGCGCTCGATGATTGCGAATCATGGCCAGCGGAACCTGGCGTCCGCGCACTATCAGAACATTTTCACCCAAATTTAGTTTGGTCTGCTTCAGAATGAAATCGAACAGCATTTAACAAGTAAAAGAATTGTGGCGCGTTTTGCAATAAATTCTCCCGCTTGCTGTTCGTTGTGCCGGCTTGATAATTTTGTTGTGAAGATGACGCACCAGCCATCACTTGCCTGAACATTTTTGACTTCCAGATTCATAGGCAGGTTTATTCAGAGTAATTTTCTCCACCACGGAAACCATTTTGAAACCGTGCCATCGGCTTCCAGCGGCGGGAGCGTGACCTGGCGGAATCCCATTTCGCAATGGACAAGCACGCATTCGTGATCGCGGAGTTTGCGGAGTTTGTGGGATTTGATTTTGTGCTCCTCGGTTTCGGAATAATTCACGCTGTGTTTTCCGGCGCTGGAACCCCACGAGCGTTTCATCACCTGCTTTTTGCCAAGAAAATCGGCGGCCTGGACGGCGTCGGCTTCATCGGCGGCGCGGAAAATCATCCGGTTGCGGAGATTCAAGGTCAGCACCCTTGATTTGTCATTGCCCAAGGGTGGAATCAGCGACGTGGTGGATTGAGCGGCGGCAACAACCGTGGCGCCAGCTTCACGGATCACATCCACGCAATTGTAATCGCTGGTGCCGTCCTCGCTGGCGGTCATAAACCGCTGGGCCTCGTCCGCCCACAAAATGAGTAAATTATCATCCGCGCGTTCGGCCTTCGGTTTGTCAAAGCGGCGCAGGGCATGATTATAGAAAAGCAATTTCAGGAACGTGTTGATGTAGCGGCGTTCGGTCTGGAACTTCTGCGGCATGGTGACGCAGATGATTTTGCCCCGGTCAATTTCGCCGAGGTCAAAGGTGCTCGTTTCGGCGCAAAACACCTCGGCGATTTCCGGGGTGAGAAAGTATTGCAGATAATTGGCGGTGGTTTCCCGAACACCGCCGAGTTGTTCCTCCGGCTGGTTGAGCAGGCGGTTGGTAAAATGCTCCTGAAGCGCGACACGGCGCGGAAAGGGGGTCAGGAAGCTTAAATTTTCCAGTTCTCCCTCCAGCCGGCTGCGATTGGAGAGCAATTCGGCTGCGCCGAGCAGGGTGACGGGCCGTTTCAACTCGAACAGCAACTCCAACGCATGGGCGAAGTGTGTTTGCGCCTGGCTCTTGA
The DNA here is from genome assembly GCA_964475285.1 of uncultured Bifidobacteriaceae bacterium. Taxonomy (GTDB): domain Bacteria; phylum Verrucomicrobiota; class Verrucomicrobiia; order Limisphaerales; family UBA11358; genus UBA11358. The sequence continues at coordinate 25,233 of CAYYWB010000012.1, forward strand.
AAAATCCCTTGTCGCCGCCCTGTCCCAGGCTTCCGGCCGTGTCCACAATGAACTTGGCATAGCTCATGAACGGGATGCTGCGGTCGCCGGTGAGATTAAAATAATACGGCGGCGTCCATTGGAACGCCTGGTCATCAGGACGGATTTGCAGATGAACCAGGTCATGCTCGCGTCCGTAGTGCCGCGCCATTGCCGAAAGGGTCTCCCAATACACCCCTTTTTCGTCAATGCACAATCCGCCCCAAGTCGGTTCATTCTTAAAAACCTGATGAACGAGTTGATTGATGCCGGAACTGGTTTTGCCAGAGCCGGTGTCGCCGGTGATGAGCCAGCCGCGACAAAACTGGCTGCGCCGCCAGGTGAGACGCCCCAACCTGGCAACGCGCGGTGAAGACGGAACCAACAAAAGCCTCAAGGCCATAATCAGCAGCAGAAGGGCGAACCCAAGCTCGATGGGGCGCAATTCCTTGAGCAAGGGCAATAAATGGGGCCAATGGAATGCAGTAAAATCAACTTTCATGGCCAGACCCTTCCGACGAGATAACCGGCGAGCAAACAGGCGAGCGCGGCAAAGATGGCGGCGGGGCGCGTCACCGTCACCATGCCGTGAATCGGCGGCCGGTTTTTGAGCAGCTTGATCAAGGCCGTCGTTTTTTGTTGGAACGTCCTGGCCGCCTGCGTGAGCAGGGTAATGTCCGCGCGGAATTGATTGAAGGCGGGCATTTCACGGCTGCGGATGGCGTCCCAATGCTTTTGATGAATCCGAAACAAATCAACGAGCAGGAGCGTGGCGTCATCCTCGCGCAGCTTGTGTTTCTCGCGCCATTGGGCGACGGCCTGCGTGAATTCCTCGTCAAAATCCGGCGGCTTGTCCTTGGGCGCGCTCATGGTTTGGCGGGCAACAGCAGGTCGGTGGCGGATTCAATTTCGGCGTAAAGATTTCGCCGCCACGTTTGCAGCCGTTGCCGGTCCAGCAGACTGAAGGCGGGATGCTTGACCGCCGCCGTGACGGTCGCGTTTTCCTGGTTCAACGCCACGACGAGCCAGTCCTGCAACTGGCTCATGGCGATTTCCTTTCCGCCGAGTTTGTCCTTGAGTTGCGCGTGGACTTCGGAAGCCTCGAACAATTCAAAGCTGTCGCTGTGGGCGGCATTGCGGACCACGACATAGCCGCATTTTTTCCCAAACTGGTCGGCCAGCCGCTGCACCTGGTCCACGCTGTCCGATTCATGGTTCACCGGCATGATGAACGTGAGCGCCGCGTCCATGGCGGACAACACGGCGGACAAATCAATGACGTTGAAAAAATCAATGAACAGGTCGGTGGAGGCGGCGCGGCAATCCACGACGACGAGATTTGAATATTCCAACGCCCTGAAGATGCCGTCCAGACCGCGCCGGTCGGCAAGGTCAAGAAAATGGGTGTCGGGATGAAAGCGTTTCAGCGTCGAATTCTCGTTGTCGCTGTCAATGGCGGTGTGGGTGACGCCCTTGTCCTTGAGGTATTGCACGAAATTGACGGCGAAGAAACTTTTGCCGACGCCGCCTTTGCCGTTGAGGATGAGGTCGAGACGTTTCATGTGGTTTGCGGTTGGGGTTTAAGCATTCGGACTTGGGCGATGCGCGGGCCACGGGCGCGAGGTTGCGGCGTTTCAATGGCATTGGAATCAGCGGGCGGACTGGCCGCAGCCAGCGGTGCTGTGGCCGGGGATGCTTCCTCACGAGCCGGAACTTCGACAGCCGGTGGCTGTTGGTGTTTGGGCCGCCGATAAGGGCGCACGGTTTCACCGAGAATTTTGTGGCAGAACAAGCCGACGGAGGTTTTACAGGTCGGCAGGCAATGACGGGTCAGCAAGTCGGCGATGGAACGGTAGGAGGCGCGCTTTCGCCGCAATTCAATGATGACGTCCTTTGCGGCGATCAATTCCTGGAATTTCTCCGGCCGGCGCGGAGTAAATTCCTCGACCGCCTTGCGGATTTTGTTGGGATTAAATGAGGGCATAAGATGGGAATGATTTTGGATTCGGCCAGACGGCGGGTTGGCCATGGAATGGAAATAAATTGCAATGGCACGGACATTCACCGGCCAATCGTGAATCGCGGACAATGCTTGGACACGGCCTGATGGTGGTCATGGACAAACCGTGTCGGCGGCCTGCCGGCGGATTGGCCGTGTTCGTTGCCGCTGCCTGTTCGTGGACTGTCCCTTGACGCGGCGATTGGCGGGGACTGAACGCGACTGCGGACTGTTCGCGGACACAGCCAATGCGTGTCCACGCCTTATGCGTGACAAGTCCACGGTCGTGGACTGACCGTATCTTGGTCCGCGACTGCGGAAAATAACGCGGCACTGGCGCGACACTGGCGCAGCATTTGCGCGCACCCCAAAGCCGAATGAAAATTCGGGGTAACGCGTATTGAGAATTAAACATGGTGGGAAACGGTTTGATGTTGCTGCAAGAGTTCCTCGCGCCAGTTTGTCAACTGGGCGCTGACGAGTTTGACGCGGGCGGATTGCTCGATGGCCCTGGCTTCAATCTGGCCGGCGTAATGATTGCCCAACTGGTTTTCGGGCAGTTCAATCAACGAATGGTTCGCATGGGCGGTAAGTCGTTCACCGAGTTTTTCCAGCACTTGAATGGCGGTGTGCAGGTCGGCGGCGGTTGGCGTTCTGATAATTGAACGGGGATTGAGCGTGCCGGCTTTCATACCCGCGCGAGGTCCGGTTGCCGCCTGCGCCTGCTTGATCTGTTCCTCGGTTACGGGATGCGCCCACGGTTCGCTGAAGCCGAATCGCCTGGCAGTTTCCTCGGCGGCAAGTTTGGTGGGGGCTTCGACGACGGTGCGGAGCGGGTCACCCATTTCGCGGGCGTGTTCCCGATCGGTGTAATAAATGCCCCAGAGCTGGTTGGCGGCTGACTTCGATGAGGCGGCTGTGCTCATGCCCACAGTCCATCATAAAAATTAAATGCGAAGGTGTCCCAGGGACACAAAATGCGCGGTAAGTCCTGATAATGTCCGGGGCATGGTCACGGCCAAGACGCAATATAATCTGACGAACGCAAAGGAATACTTTGAAGAACATCTTTGCGTGGGCGACTACTACGAAGAAGGTCAGCGCGTGGCCGGCGAATGGTTTGGGTCGGGCGCTGAACGGCTGGGCTTGGCCGGCAAAGTCCGCGCGGATGAATTTCTGCGGCTCTGTGATAATGAACATCCGGCCACAGGTGAAAAATTGACTCAACGGCAGATGGGAAGACGTGTCGAAGGGGGCGGCACGGTTGCCAATCGGCGCGTCTTTTTTGATTTTACTTTTTCACCGCCAAAA
>CAYYWB010000013.1:0-27156 GCA_964475285.1 uncultured Bifidobacteriaceae bacterium
GCTGGATTTATCTCGCCAGCGGCGCCATCGAATTGAGCCAGGACGAGGCGTATCAATGGGTCTGGTCCAAGCATCCGGCGATGTCGTATTACAGCAAGCCGCCGGCCATCGCGTTCATTCAGCTCGCGAGCACCTCGATTTTCGGCGACACGGAATTCGGCGTCCGGTTTTTCTCGCCGCTCTTCGCCGCCATCACGAGCCTGCTGCTGCTGCGATTTCTGGCCCGCGAAATCGGCGCGCGCCCGTCGTTCTGGCTGCTGCTCGTCGCCACCGCCACGCCGCTGCTCGGCCTCGGCACGATTTTGATGACGGTGGATCCGCCGCTGGTTCTGTGCTGGACGTGGGCGATGGTCGCCGGCTGGCGCGCTGTGCAGCCGGACGGGAAAATGCGCGACTGGCTCATCGTCGGCCTTGCGATGGGACTCGGATTTCTCTGCAAATACACCGCCGGTTTGCAAATCGTTTGCTGGGCAATTCTCTTCGCGCTCGCGCCTGCAACACGGATTCATCTGCGAAAAACCGGCCCGTGGCTCGCGCTGCTGGTTTTTTCGATTTGCGCGCTGCCGGTCGTCATCTGGAATTCGCAGCGCGGCTGGCCCACGCTCAACGACGTGGGCGGCGACGCCGGACTGCACGGCCAGTGGCATCCGACGCTGCGCTATTTTTTGGATTTTCTCGGCAGCCAGTTCGCGCTGCTCAATCCGGTTTTCTTCGTCGGCGCAATCTGGGCGATGATTGGCTTCTGGAAAATCCGCCGCGAGCGCCCGCTGTGGCTTTATTTGTCCTGCATGGGCGCGCCGGTGTTTTTCGGCTATTTCCTCTGGTCGTTCCACTCGCGCATTTTGCCGAACTGGATTGCCGTCTCCATTTTGCCGATGTTCTGCGCGATGGTGGCGTATTGGAATGAAAAAATCCGCGCTGGCTGGCGGTTTGCGAAACCATTTTTAATCGCCGGCCTGATGCTGGGAATTTTCGTCATCGCCGTCATGTATCAAAGCAATCTCATAGGCAAACTGGCCGGCCAGCCGTTGCCCGGAGAAAAAGACCCGTCGCGCCGCGTGCGCGGGTGGAGCGTGGAGGCAAAACTTGTCGAATCGGCGCGCGAAAAACTCGCCGCCGAAGGCAAACCCGCGTTCATCATCGCCGGGCATTACGGCATCACCGGGGAGTATTTGTTTTACATTCCGCGGGCCCGCGCCGCGCTGAAATCCGAACCGCTCGTTTATTCGGCGGATTCGGACGCGCCGGTGAACCAGTTTTATTTCTGGCCGGAATACAATTACCGTGACCGGCGCAAAGGCCAGAACGCCATCTTCGCCGCCGAGGCCAACCTTTACAAACTTGAAGACGGCTGGTTTTGGAAATGGCTGGCGCGTGAACCGGTGAATCACGCCACGCCAGCGCCCGTCGTTTTGCCGCCGCGCATCGCGCAGGAATTTGAATCCATCACCGACCTCGGCGAGCAGGACGTGAATATCGGCGACCGCTTGTTCCACCGCGTCCATCTCTGGGCGTGCTACAATTTGAAATGAGCCAGTCCTCCTCCTTCTCGTCCTCGTCCTCGTCCTCGATTCTTCTGCCCGTCCGCGATTACGATCTGGCCGCGACGCTCGACTCCGGCCAGGTTTTCCGCTGGCGGCAAAATGGAAATTCCTGGGAAGGCATCGTCGGGAAACACATTGTCCGGCTCACGCAAATACGCGACGGCATCCGCGCCGAAACCGCCGCGCCGGTCACCGATTGGCAGTGGCTCCGCGATTTTCTCCAGACCGAAATTGATCTGGCTGCCGTGCTGAAAACCTTTCCCGACGACGAGCCGATGCGGCGGGCTGTTGCCGCGTGCCGGGGCTTGCGCGTGCTGCGGCAGGAGCCATGGGAATGTCTCGCGTCGTTCATCCTGTCCTCGACCAAGCAAATCGTCCAAATCCGGCAGATTGTCTCGCTGCTGTGCGAACGGTTTGGCGAAGATATTTCAGGTTGGGAGGGTCGCCGTGTCGGCGACCCAAATTTCAGGGACGGCGACACGCCGTCCCTCCCAAAATTGAATTCATTTCCATCGCCAGAGAAAATCGCCGCCACCACCGAAACCGAATTGCGCAGCTGCAAGATGGGCTTTCGCGCGCCGAATCTCCTCGCGGCTGCGCGGCAGATTGCCGAGGGGAAATTGGATTTGGAAAAAATCCGCGCATTAAATTATTCCGAAGCGCGCGCGGAATTGATGAAGTTGCGCGGCGTCGGGGGAAAAATTGCCGACTGCGTTCAGCTGTTCACCTACGGCTTCGATGGCGCGTTTCCGGTGGACGTGTGGGTGGAACGCGCGTTGCGGCAACTCTATTTCCCTCGCCGCCGTCTGACGGAAAAACGTCTTCGCCATTTTGCCGCCACGCATTTCGGGCCGCACGCCGGTTACGCCCAGCAATATCTTTTCCATTACATGCGGACAAAAGTGAAATAGCTTTTCCTTGCCGGGAATTGTCGCATCAGCTTTCATAAGCCCCGATGAGGATCGCAGTCAAACAGCCCGACCATCATGTATCGCGGCGAGACCATTGACATCCGCGCCGTGCTGCGCGAGGTCGGGACCGCCGCGCAGTCGCACGGCTGGCGTTCGGAACTCTTTCACGAGGCGGGCGAATTTCAATTCATCGCGCTGCGACGCGGATCGGGTTCAACCCGCAATCCGCAATCCGCAATCCGCATTTACATCAGCGCCGGCATTCACGGCGACGAACCCGCCGGACCGCTCGCGGCGTTGAAATTGATTCAGGAAAACCGCTGGCCGGAGAATGCGGAAATTTTTCTCGTGCCCTGCTTGAATCCCGCCGGTTTCACGCTGAACCGGCGCGAAAATGCCGGCGGCATTGATCTCAACCGCGATTACCAGAACCCGCAAACCGCCGAGGTTCGCGCGCACATCGCGTGGCTGGAGCGGCAGCCGCAATTTGATTTCTATCTTTGTCTGCACGAGGACTGGGAATCGCGCGGCTTTTATCTTTACGAGCAAAACCCGGATGGCAGGCCGTCGCGCGCGGAAAAAATCATCGCCGCCGTCCGCGAAATCTGCGCGATTGACGAATCGGAAATCATCGAGGGCCGCGCCTCGCGGGGCGGCATCATTCGTCCGGCCATCCAGCCGCACGAGCGTCCCGACTGGCCGGAGGCATTTTATCTCATCGCCAACAAATCGCGGCAGGGTTATACGCTGGAAGCTCCGTCAGATTTTCCGCTGAAAATGCGCGTGAACGCGCTCGTCGCTGGCGTAAACGCGGCGATGAAATCATTCGTGTAGCTGCGGCTTTACTTCGACGCCTCCTGCCGTTTCTGGAACCACTCCCGGCCGAGATCGGAAAGGGTTTTGGCCTTCAACACGTGCTCGGCCATCGGGAACACGATGCGCTCCTCCTTGTCGAAATGGTCGCGCGACGCGGCGATGACGCCGAGCAGAACCTTTTTGGCGTCCTTGAGCATCCGCGCCTTCTGGACTTTGGCGAGCGCCTCTTCGATCTGCCGGTGTTCCGCGTGGAAAGTCTCATTCTGGCCGATCTGCTCGAAGCAATGCTCCAGCGGCTCGATGAAAAGATCGTCCTCGGTTTTCGAGTGCGGCGCCATAACCCTGTCCACCAGCGTCGCGAGCAATTTCACCTCGCCCGGCGTTTTCAGCCGCGGCACGGCGGCCTCGATGTGGTCAAACAAATTGTGGAACACCGCGTGTTCCGCCATCAGAATTTCCGTGATTTTCATGGCAGGTCAATGATGCCACGAAAACGGCGGCTTGCCTATTTTTTTGTCGGGCTGACGAGCACTGCCCGCCGGTTTAAGCATTCCAATTGACCGGCTTAATTCCAAGTCAGCACCAGCAACGCAACCGCCTGCCGGGGCAGCGGATATTTCAAATTCAATTTTCCATCGTTCACGCGCAAATTTTTGGGCGGTTCCAGTTCAGCGAGCTGCCCGGCTTCTTCCAATTCCGCGAACTGCGTTTCCGACAGCGGCAGCGGCGAGCCCATCCGCAGCCACGCCTCGTAGGAATTGCTGTGGTTGGCGTCAATGCGATATTGCGTCAGCTTCACATCGCCGTTTGCAAACGGCAGGTTGTCCAGCGCCAGGTCCACGTTTGCGTCCGGGCCGGGCACATCGTCGTCGTAATAATGCCAGACGAGGACGGCGAGCTTGTTTTTGTCGAGGCTGGCGAGCGCGGAAACGTCGGGATTATTTTCGCGCACGTTCCGGGTGCGGATGAGGTCCGCGGTCAGGCCCGCGCTGCTTTCCACCGCGAGACGCTGGCCGCTCATTTTGGCGAACATCCGAAAAAGGTTCAGCACCGGCAAATCAAGCCCGGCGCTGGCGAGCGCGCGGAATCCGGCGAACGGCGGCTGGTCTTCAAATTCAAACGCCCACGTCAGCGCGCCCTGCAAATTCACGCCGTGCTGTTCCGCGATGTCCATCGCGCGCGGAAACGTCGCGGCGGTGTAGCTGGAATACATCGTGCCGTTGCGGTAGGTTTCCTGCGGACCGGTGCAGGCGGCGCAGCCTTCGGGATCGCATTCGCCGATGACGAGCGGCGTTTTTTTGTATTCCGGAAACGAGGCGACGACGGCGAACGCGTCGTTCATGTTCCGCAACGCGCTGCTCATGCCCATGCGGACGTGGTCGCCCATGAAGACCGTCGAGCCTTTTGCGTGGAACGAAATGAAGTCCAGCGGCGAACCGATTTTTCCGCTGACGTAATTTGTCCCGTGCGCGCAGTGCTCAAGAAACGCGCGCAAAAAATTTCCGCCCGCGCCGCCCGCCGTTTCCGGCCCGCCGACGCGCGCGGTCGGCAGCGCGCGGCGCACGCCGTCAATTGCGTAGTCGTAGAGCTTGCAATAATCCTCCGTCGTGCCGTGCCAGTAGCTGATGTTCGGCTCGTTCCAGACTTCCCAATACCATTTGTTCACCTCGTCCGCGCCGTATTTTTCGACGCAATGTTTCGTCCACTGATAAACGAGTTCGCCCCACTTCGCGTAATCCTTCGGCGGATAAGCCTGGCCGGCGCTTGGAGGCGCGCGTTCCTTGACCGGCGGATTGTGCGGATAATCCTGCGGATGCGTGGAAAGCGCCTCGGGCATGAAGCCGATTTCCACATACGGTTTGACGCCGCGTTCGATGTAGGTGTCGAAAATTTTGTCGTTGATCGTCCAGTCATAAACCGGGTTGCCGCTCGCGTCTTCCTTGTAGGCGCTGGTCGAACTCCATTTCAACGCATACGCGCCGTCGCCGCTCGTGAGCAGATGGTGCGCGCGAAAATAAACCTGCGGCCCGCCGAGCTGTCCGAGTTCGCCGAGAAGTTTTTTGCCGTCCGGCATATAGGCGTAATCCGCCTCGTCCGCGCCGAAGAACCGCCAGATCGGCGTCAGGCCGCCTTTTGATTGTCCGGCGTGAACCTGGATGGCAACGGGAAATGCGGCGGGCGAATTGGTGGTCATGTCAGCCGCGCCGACACGGCTTAAAATGCTCAACGCAGCGAGTGTGATGATTGTTTTCATTTGGAATTTTCAAGTGTTGATGTTGTTTTGCGACCAGTTGCCGTCAATCAGGCGCCACATTTTTCCGTTTGGATTTTTGTTTTGCAGCGCGGCGGGCAGCCGCGCCGGGCGGACGTTGTCGTAGCAATGCAGCGCGGCAAAACGGCGCAGCGAAGCGGGAATGCCAACGGCGGTAAATCCCGGATGCCCCGTCGCCGGAAACGGCCCGCCGTGATTCATCGCCGGAGAAACCGCGACGCCCGTGGGCATTTTGTCATTGAGCAAACGCCCGACACGCGAACGCACCAGCGGAGAAAGTTTTTCGTAGAGCGCATCGTCGCCGCCGGTCGTGTCGGAGTAAAAACAGCCCGTCAGGTTGCCTTCGAGCCGCTCGAGCACCGCCGCGGCCTGCGCGGCGTCGCGGGCGACGACAAACAACGAGGTGTTTCCAAACGCCTCGGTCTGCAATTTTTCCGGCTCGGCCAGAAATTGTTCTCCCGACACGCGCAGCAATGTGTTCTCAAACCGGCAGCCAGGCGCGGCCACGGCGTTGCCACCCGTCACGAGTTGCGCGCCAGCTTCCCGCAACGTCCTGACACTCACCGCAAGGGCGCGGGCCACAGCCGTAGACAACAGCGGCGTCACCGGCGCGCTCCCGAATTTTGCCTTCACGGCGGCGATGAATTGCTCCGTCGTTTCGCCGGCGATGAGCACCACGAGGCTCGGATTGGTGCATAATTGTCCCGTCGCCATCAGGCAACTGCCGCAAAATTCATCCGCCAGCTTGGCCCCCCGTTCGTTCAACGCGCCCGGCAAAATCACCACCGGATTGACGCTGGAGAGTTCCAGATAAATCGGTTTGCCGGCGGCATCGGCGGCGGCCTTGAGCTTCAATCCCGCCGGACGGCTACCGGTGTATCCGGTCGCGCCGGTGCGCGGGTCAGCCACGAGTCGCGCGCCGTCTTCATGGCTAGTGCGAAAAATGAGCTGCACCGTCGCCGGCGGCAAGCCGCTCTCGCCCAGCGCGGCGAAAGCCTCTTCCGCGAGCAGTCTGGTTGTTCCCGGATGCGACGTGTTGCCTTTCGCAATCACCGGGTTCCCGGCGGCGATGGCAGCGGCGAAATCACCGCCCGCGACGCTGTTGAAGGCGAACGGAAAATTGTTCGGGCCAAAAACCAAGACCGGACCGAGCGGCGCGAGCATCGAGCGGATCTTCGCCTTGGTGTCAATCGTCGGCAATGCCCACGAACCTTCGAGCACGGTGGCGGCGGCCTGGCGCAACTGGCCCGTCGTGCGCGGCAATTCCACGTCCGCGAGTCGCGGCGATTTCGGCAGCGCGGTTTCGGCGTGCGCGGTTTCAACAAGCTCGGATTTGCACGCCTCGATGCGTTCGGCGAAGCGCGTCAAAAATGCGGCAATCTGCTCTGGCGGCAGCGTGCGCAAAATGGCTGCGGCTTCAGCGGCGGCACTCAATGCTGCGTCGCAATCCGCCCAGGAGCTGACGGGAAATTCGCCCGCCAGCTTTTCCCCGGTTGCGGGGTTTTCCGCCTGGAAAGTTCCGCCGGCTTTGGCCGCGCGCCATTTCCCGGCAATTAAAATGGGATTTGAAGGCATGATATTTTGAAATGGAATTCAACTTTTCCGAAATGGTTCAACCACGGCGGCAATGTCCTTTTCGCCGTGGCCGGCGGCAATGGCTTTTTGAAAATCGTCGAGCGCCGCTATGGCTGTCACCAGCTTAACCGACAGTTTTTCGCCCTCTTGAATTGCGTAGCCGAGGTCCTTGGCCATCAGCCGCAAAAGAAAATTCGGCGCGAAATCGGGCGTGGTCATCCGCGCGGAAACAGCCTTCACCAGCGGGCTGCCCGGCGCGCCGCTCGTTAGAACTTCCATTGCTTTCGCCCGGTCCAGCCCGCCGCGCTCAATCATCGCCAGCGCTTCGGCCAGCGACGCGATCTGCACGCCGCACGCGAAATTGTTGATGAGCTTGACCATTGCGCCGCTGCCGGTCGGGCCAAGGTGAACGACGGCTTTGCCCATCGCCGCAAAAACTGGCCGCACTTTCTCCAGCGAGGCGGCATCGCCCCCGACCAGAAAATTCAATTCGCCCGCCGCCGACTGGTTTTTACTGCCGGTCACGGGCGCGTCGAGAAATTCGCATTTTTTCCGTGCCGCGGCGGTGGCAAGTTCGCGCACCCAATTTACCGTGACCGTGCTGCATTCGATGCACACCGCTCCGGGCCTGGCAGCGGCGAGCGCGCCGTTTTCGCCGAGCCAAAGCGAGCGCGCCGCAACGTCATCGGCAACCATGCTGATGATGATGTCCGCTTGTGCCGCCGCTTCGCGCGGCGAGCTGGCAACGCGCGCGCCTTCCGCCGCGAACGGTTTGGATTTATCCGCGTTGCGGTTGAAGACCGTCAGCGGAAAGCCGTTGACAAGCAGCCGTCGCGCCATGCCCGACCCCATGATCCCCAAGCCAAGAAATGCGATGCGTGGTTTGCTCATAATTAAAATTAGGCCATGGATTTGATCGCAACCAAGGTAGCCTCGCCGCGCGCAACGCGCAATGGATTGCGCAACGACCGGCCAAATCCGGCGAAGTAGATTTCCATCACGTCCTCGTCGGCAAGCTGCACGCCTTCGCCAAAACTCAAGGCGCACGCGCCGAAAAAGTGGACGTGCAGATCGCCGGGGCGGCGATGCGTTTCAAATTTGAAGTGATGATGCTCAATGTTGCGCAGGCTGTGGCACATCTCATTTTCACCCGTTGCAATTTCCTTCGACCACAGCTCGCGTCCGCCACGCTCAACCGCCACCCTGCCCGGCACCGTTTGAAATTCGGGGTCAATCACAAGTTCCGGCCCAAGCGAACAGTTGCGGATTTTTGAGCCGGCGAGATTGAGATAATTATTTTTTTCGTATTTGTGGTCGGAAAATTCGTTGCCAATTGCCATGCCGATGCGGCACGGATTTTCGCCCGCATCAACAAAATAAATTCCGGCCACTTCGGCTTCCTCGCCGCCGTCCTCGGCATAAGCGGGAACGTCAAGCGGTTCGCCGTGCGCGCGCAAAATGATTCCGGTGCCCTTGTAAAACCATTCCGGCGCGACGCCGATTTTGCCCGGATCGGGTTTGCCGCTCGCGACACCAAGGCGAAACATTTTCATGCTGTCGGTGAGTTCCGCATCCTTGACTTCGTGCATCCGCTGGCGGTTGGCCGCGCTGCCGAGATGCGTCAGGCCCGTGCCGGAAACGAGGCAGCGCGCCGGTTCGGAGGGATGATCAATGGGCGGCAGCAGTTTCCATTCGGATTTGCCTTGGTAAATCGTTTCGTAATCCAAAAACTCGCCCGTCGTCTTTTGCTGAACCAGCGCGGTCAGAGAAATTTTTAGATCAGCCGCCGTTTGAGCCAATTCGAAAATGGATTTCACGCCGCCCAGCAAACGCAGGCGCGGTTCTTCCACGAGCGCGACGGCGCGCGTGGTGCCATTTTGAATTTGGACGAGCCGGGTCATTCAATCACCTCGAAATTTTCCAATTTCTCCTCGTTCACCGTCAGGCCGAGGCCGGGCGTGTTTTCGTCGAGGTCAATATAACCGTTCGTCGGCGTCGGCTCGCCGTTGAAACAATACCAGAACAGTTCATTGCCGACTTCGACGTCCACCGGCGGGAAAAATTCCGCCATCGGCGAATTCAGGCTCGCCATGACGATGTGATAATTGTGCATCTGCCCGGCGTGCGGAATCACGGGAATCGAATGCGCCTCGGCCAGCGCGGCAATTTTGCGCGCCTGTGAAATGCCGCCGACGCGATTCGTGTCGAACTGGATGTAATCCACGCAACGCGACTCGATGAGTTCGCGGAAACCGTAAATGGTGTGTTCGTGTTCGCCACCGGCAATCGGGATGCGTCCGAATCTTTTCAATTCCGCGTAGCCGTGGATGTCGTCGGGGATGACCGGTTCTTCGAGCCAGCGGAGATTCAACGGTTCGAGCAGCGGAATCATGCGTTTGGCGTAATCCAGATTCCAGCCCATGTAGGCGTCGGCCATGATGTCCACGCCGTTGCCGACCGCCTCGCGCACGGTGCGGACGAGCGCCAGATTTTTCTGCATTCCTTCCGCGCCATCCGTCGGCCCCCAGCCGAAACGCAGCTTCATCGCCTTGTAACCTTCGTCCTTGTATTTCTTGGATTCGTGCGCCAGTTCGTCCAGCGGCGTGCTGTAAAGCCGGCTGGCATAGACGGGAATTTTCGGTTTCGTGCGACCACCGAGCAGGCGATAAACCGGCTGCTTCGCGGATTTGCCGAGAATGTCCCACAACGCGATGTCCACCGCGCTGATCGCGACCATACCGATGCCTTTGTGGCCAAATGCCATCGTCTTGCGATACATGTGCTGCCACAAAAATTCGATGTCCCACGGGTCCTGCCCGATGAGCAGCGGCTTGAGATAAAGATCAATGACCTGCTTTGTCACGCGCGGCGAAAGCGCGGCGTTGCCGATGCCGACGAGGCCGGTGTCCGTGACAATTTCGCATATGAGCCAGCTGTGAAATGTGAACGTACCCATCGTGGATATTGTCAGCATGGGCGAAACGGCGTCCATCGGGTTCGTGCAAAAATGCGGCGGGAGTGGAACGGTTTTGCCGCGCCATTCGATGACGCGCGTGCGGATTTCTTTGATTTTCATTTGATGGTTATTGGTTGGTTAAAATCTTGAGCGGTTGAATTTTCGGGATGACGAGACAAATCAAAATGAACGCAGCGATGTGCATCGAGCCGGAAATAATGAGCGCAGGCGTGTAGCTGTAACCATGATCGCGCAGCCAGCCGACAATCTGGCCGAGCAGCACGCCGCCCATCGCGCCACCGAAACCGACGAGTCCCGCGAGCGTGCCGACGGCGCGTTTGGAAATCATGTCGGTCGGCAAAATCATCACCAGCGTGGACCACGATTGCTGCCCGAAAAACGCGAGGCTGAAAATAAAAATCACCCAGCCGACAGAATGCAATTGCGGCACGAACATCACCCACGGCATCAGCGCCGCGCTCGCGCCGAGCGCCAGCTTGCGCGACCCGTTGACGGACACGCCACGCTTGAGCAGCCAGCTCGAAAATCCGCCGCCGACCAGACAGCCCACGCCGGAAGCCGCATAAGGAATCCAGCCGATGTTCCCGGCGGTTTTGATGTCGAGTTGAAACGCGTCGAACAAATACTTCGGCAGCCAGAACAGGTAAAAATACCACGCGCCGTCGCTCAAAAATTTCGCGCCCACGACCGCCCAGGTTTCGCGGTGTTGAAGCAATTGCGCGAGCGAAAATTTTGAAGTGGCACGGGCATCTCGCCCGTGCGTTTCAGAACTCACGGGCGAGACGCCCGTGCCACTATTTTGATTTTCCGGCGTTTGATAACCGCGCCACCACCAGATCGTCCACAGCAGTCCGAGCGCGCCGGTGAGAAAGAAAACCCAGCGCCACGGCGCGAGGCCGAACCAGTTGGCATTTGTTAAAACTATTGCAATGAGCGGCGGCGCAATGACCGCGCCCACAGCGGTGCCGGCGTTGATGATGCCCATCGCCGTCGCGCGGTCGTTGACCGGAAACCATTCCGCGACCGCGCGGGTGGCCGCCGGGAATCCGCCGCCTTCTCCAGCGCCGAGCAGCAGCCGGCTCGCCGCGAGCGCGATCACGCCGCCAGCCAAACCGTGGCTCGCGCACGCCAACGACCAGAAAATCATGATGCACAAAAATCCACGCCGTGTTCCCAGCCAGTCCAGCAGCAACCCGCCGCCGAGATACATCAATCCGTAGGTCGCCAGAAATGCTGAATCCAAACCCGCCTTGATCTGATTGCTGAAGGGAATGTCGGCTTGAATTGCTTTGATCGCCCACGGCAGCGTTTGCCGGTCCAGATAGCTGATGGCAATCGCCGCACTGACAAGAAAGGCGATGGACCAGCGCAACGTGGAGCGGTTGTCAGATTCGGCGGACGATGTGAACCGCGAAATCATCACCGCTGCAAATCACCGTTCTCTGCGACGCCGGGTTCATCCAGCAACTGGATGGAAGAAGCCGGGCCGAGGTCGGGATTTTTCCATTCGCTCATCGCCCAGACGACTTTTTTCTCCGGCGTCACTTCCAGCACCTGCACCGAACCGGGCCACGTCTTCGGGTCTTTCAGATCGGAGGGACACCAGTTGCAAATGACCGTGTTGCCGTTATCGAGGCGGTTCACCTCCTGGAAAATGAAACATTTGTATTCGGGAATGTCCTTTGGCGAAAATTGCCAGACGACTTCGCCCTGTTTGTTCACTTCCTGCACGGTGTTGTGAAACGAGGAAATGAGCGTGTTGCCATTCTTGAGGCGGACGGCGTCCCACGGGCCGCCGGGCGTGGCGAACGTCCAGACGGCTTTTCCGTCGGCGTCGTATTCGACCACTTTATTGTCGTCGAGGTGCGCGGCCAGATAAGTGCCGTCCTTGGTCAGGCGCACGCGGCGGAATTGCAGGTGCGGGCTTTTGTCGGGATGCGGCGTCGGAAGCGCCAGTTCCTTCTCCGTCTGGCCCGTGACCGTGTTGATGATCAACAGCTTCGCCGGTTTGGCATTTTCCACAATGAGCACGCGGTTGGTGCCGAGCGGCTGCACGGAATGAATTTCCGTGTCCTTGGGCGCGTCCATGTTCCAGATGATTTTCTTGTCCGGTGTGATTTCGCTCACGCCGACTTTGCGGCAGAAAACGATGTTTCCGTTCGAAAGCATCGTCGCATCGCCGAGTTCCTCCAATGTGCCGTTCGCGTCATTGATGGGAATGTCGTAAGTCCAGACAACCTTGCCGCCGCGAACGACAAAAATGGTCTGGTTGGTTTTGCGATAATCCCACTCGCCGGTGTAAAGAAATGGATGCTGCGACATTCCCTTGCCGGGCAGCACGGCGGGCGCGTAGGAAGCGGCATTGGTCGCCGCAACAGCCGGGGCATTTGTTGCGGCTTCGGCGGAATGACATTTCAGCGCGGCAGATGCGCCGAGCGCGAGAAGAATGGGCAATTGGACAATTTTCATGGCATGCAATTTTTCAGTCGGATTATATCCTGGCATCGGTCTTTGGATGCCGATACTGATATATCAGATGGATTGGCTGTCAAGCCGTGAACAAAAATCTGCCCGCCGCGCCCGCCACCGCTTTCAAACTTCCGCCGCGATGAGGTCGCCCACTTCGCGCGTGCCGTGGCCCATTTTGCCGGCGGCGAGCGATTTGATCCTGGTGTTGATGATTTTCACGACGGCGGCTTCAATCGCGGCGCCGGCTTTTGTCTCACCGATGAAATCCAGCATCATGCCCGCCGCGTTGATGGCGGCGATGGGATTGATGACGTTCAGGCCGGTGTATTTGGGCGCGCTGCCGCCCATCGGCTCGAACATCGAGGTGCCTTCGGGATTGATGTTGCCGCCCGCAGCCACGCCGAGTCCGCCCTGAATCATCGCCGCGATGTCCGTGATGATGTCGCCGAACATATTGTCGGTGACGATGACGTCGAACCATTCGGGATTCTTCACGAACCACATGCAGGTGGCGTCCACATGGGCGTAATCGGTTTTGACCTTGGGATATTTCACCGCGAGCTCGTTGAAGGCGCGCCACCAGAGGTCGAAGGCGTAGGTCAGCACGTTGGTCTTGCCGCAAAGCGTGAGCTGCGCGGTCTTGCCGGCTTTGACGTCCTCGGGCTTGAGTCCCTTCCACGGTTTGCCGGCGCGCTGTTTCTTCGCGAGTTCAAACGCGTATTTCAGGCAGCGCTCGACGCCGTGGCGGGTGTTGACGGATTCCTGGATGGCGACTTCGTGCGGCGTGCCCTTGTATTGAAAACCGCCCGCGCCGGCATAAAGCCCCTCGTTGTTCTCGCGCACGACGACGAAATCAACATGCTCCGGCCCCTTGTCCTTGAGCGGGCAATCCTGCGCGCGATAAAGTTTCACGGGCCGGAGATTGATGTATTGTTCGAGCTCGAAACGCAGGCGGAGCAGGATGCCCTTTTCGAGGATGCCCGGCTTGACCTGCGGATGGCCGACCGCGCCTAGGAAAATCGCCTTGAACTTGCGCAGCTCGTCCACCGCGCCGTCCGGCAGCACCTCGCCCGTCTTCAAGTAACGCTCGCCGCCGAAATCGTATTTGTGCCAGTTGAGCTTGAAGCCGAATTTCTTCGCCGCCACGTTGGCGACTTTGACGCCTTCCGCTGCGACCTCCGGGCCGGTGCCGTCGCCGCCGAGCAATGCAATATCGTAAGTTTTCATGTCGTATTTGTTTGTCTGTCGTAAAAACAAGAGCGTTAATGCTAACAATTTTGCGCGCGGAGACAATGGAATTTTGCGAACCCATTGAATCCACTTGCTCCGATTGCCGGTCACAGTTTCAATTATCAAATCATGCCGTTGAAAAGAACGCGGATCATTTTTATTTTGCTGGCTGGCCTTGCACTGATTGTCGGGACGGGCGGCTGGTTGTTTTTCCGATTCGCCAGGCCAGTTGGCGACGGATCCGCCGGTCCAGCCATCGCTCGCGACTCCTTTTCGCGGCCATGGACGAGCCGCCGGATTTTGCTGGTTGGGCTGGGAGACAGCGTCACGGCTGGATTCGGCGCGCGAAAGGGATATTCGTATTTTGACCGGCTGACTAAAAATCCGGCGGATGAATTCCCCGAACTAAATGGCATTTGCCTGTCCGCCATTTTCCCAAATCTGGCATCAACCAATCTGTCGGTTTCAGGCAGCACTTCTGCCGAAGTTCCGGTTGGACAATTATCCCGGTTGCCTACCAACGAACCAGGCGTGTTGGGGATTGTCGTAATAACGACGGGTGGAAACGACATCATCCACAATTACGGCAGGACGCCGCCGCGCGAAGAAGCGATGTATGGGGCGACGTTGGAAGAAGCCAAGCCCTGGGTGGAAAACTTTGGACGCCAATTGGAGGAAACGGTCACGCAAATTAAAAGTCGTTTTCCCGGTGGCTGTGAAATCTTTCTGGCGGACATTTTTGATCCGACGGACGGCTTTGGAGACGCGGAACGCGCCGGTCTGCCGCCATGGAAGGATGCAGCAAAAATTCTTGATGCCTACAATGATGTGATTCACCGATGCTCGGCGCTTCATCCAGATGTGCATCTGGTGGACATCCACGGCGCTTTTCTCGGTCACGCCATCCATTGCACACAATTCTGGCAAGCCCATTACGACCGACATGACCCGCATTATTGGTTTTATGATAATCTCGAAGACCCGAACGAACGCGGTTATGATGTCATCCGCCGGCTGTTCCTGATTGAAATTGAAAAGATACGAAGCCAACTCAAATAAAATGTCTTTGCCCTACAAAGTCGCCACTGCATATTGGAGATAATGGCAAACTTTGTTGCGGTGTGTCAGGATGTTGGAATTCTCCGCCAACACTTTTTGGTCAATAACGATGTCCATTGAAACCACACCGATTGAAACGCCTGCATGGATCAAATCCAAAAAGCGTTTCGTGTTCTTCCATTCAACGTCTCTTCCGAATCTGTCCCAGTTCTCAAAACAGAGGCAAACGGGCACAGATATTTTCCCGCTCTTAATTTCGTCAATGAACTTCCCCATCACCGTATCGTTATCAAAGTTTTTACCCGTAAAACTTGACCCGATATACTCCATTGTTTTTACGACGTTCAGTTTGTGCTTTTTGATGAAGTCCAAGACCTCTGCCGATTCGGATTGCCTGGTCAACCCATCCTTGTTGACTTTGTTTTGCTTGCCCGAACTGACTCTGTTGTATAGGTATGTTTTCACGATGTTTGATGAGATTTTACCATGAATTCTATTATTTGTAAAGATTTCCAAATCGCCACGCTGCTTTACTGCTTCAACGAGCGGGATGAAATCCTGCTGCTCGAACGCGCGCAGGAGCCGAACCGCGGCTTCTGGAGCCCGTGCGGCGGCAAATTGAAGATGGACATCGGCGAGTCGCCCTACACCTGCGCCTGCCGCGAGGCGGGGGAGGAATTGAGAATCAAGCTCGCGGTTTCCGATTTGCATCTGGCCGGCATCGTCAGCGAGCACGGTTTTCAGGGAAACACACACTGGCTGATGTTCCTGTTCGAGGTGAGGAGAAAACTGACCGCGCTGCCGCCGCCGCACGAAGAGGGGCGGTTTCAATTTTATCGCCGGGACCAGATCAGCTCGCTGCACATTCCGCAGACGGATCGCGAGCAGATTTATCCGTGGTTCTGGAAATTCCGCGGCGGCTTCTTCGCGGCGCATTGCCATTGTCATCCCGGCGGGCGCAACGAGTGGACGCTGGAAGAAGCGAATGAAGAATGAACAATGAAGAAAGGGATTTGTCCACGCTGGTTTTTGTTTCTTCATTCTTCATTCTTACTTCATCATTTCCTTTATGATTGATTTGCACAGCGACGATTATTTCATGGGCGAGGCGCTGCGCCAGGCGGCCCGGGCGCGTGAGGCGGACGAAGTGCCTGTTGGCGCGGTCATCGTGTGCGGAGGCAGAATCATCGCGCGGGCGTTCAACCAGGTGGAGTCGTTGAAGGACGCCACGGCGCACGCCGAGATGCTCGCGCTCACGCAGGCGGAAAATGCCGTCGGCGACTGGCGGCTGACGGATTGCACGCTTTACGTCACGAAGGAGCCGTGTCCGATGTGCGCCGGGGCCATCGTCCACACGCGGCTGGCGCGGGTGGTTTTTGGCGCGGCCGATCCCAAAGGCGGCGCGGCGGGCGGCGCGATGAATCTGCTCCAGTTTTCCACTTTGAATCACCAATGCGAAATCACGTCCGGCGTCCGCGAAGCCGAATGCCGCGCGCTGTTGCGGGATTTTTTTGCCAGCCAGCGTCGCGCGCAAAAACTGGAAAAGAAAAACAGCGGGGACATTTCCGAAAATTAGCCGGAGAATCCGCCGGGGGCGCAATTCGCAGTTGCGGTTTTGGCGGCAGGTGTTACTTGTTTCCCATGAGCAACAACAGCCCTTCAAAAAATCGGCGCGGACTCAACCGCCGCCAGTTCATCCAGACCTCCGCCGCGCTGGCGGGCACGGCGCTGCTCTCGCGGTGGGCGCTGACAAATGCGCGGGCGGCCGCCGAAGCGCCGGCCATTCGCACCGCCACGGACCAGGTGACGCTGGGCAAAACCGGCCTCAAATTAAGCCGGCTCGGTTTCGGCACCGGCAGCAACAACGGGAACACGCAGGTTGCCGCCGGCAAGGATGCCTTCACCGATCTCATTCATTACGCCTTCGATCATGGCATCACCTTTATTGACACGGCGCAGTCCTACCAGACATTTGGTTTGATTGCCGGCGCCATCAAGGGATTGCCGCGGGAAAAACTGTTCATCCAGTCCAAGGTGGACGGCCAGCCAGCGGACGTGCTGGCCTCAATTGACCAGCACCGCAAGACGTTCAACACCGATTACATTGACAGCCTGCTCATCCATTACATGAGGAGCGGCCAGTGGACGGATGAGCGGAAGCGCTTCATGGACGCCTTCGATCAGGCCAAAGAAAAGAAATGGATCCTGGCCAAGGGCGTCTCGTGCCACACGCTGCCCGCGTTGCGCACGTCGGTCGCGACGGACTGGACGGAAGTGCATCTGGTGCGCGTGAATCCGCAAGGCAGCTTTACCGACGGCGAGACGGAAGCCGGGGGAAACTCCGGCAACGACATCGCGCCGGTGATGAACGAAATCAAAACGATGCACGCGAAGGGCCGCGGCGTCATCGGCATGAAAATCTGCGGCAACGGCACGTTCACCGACCCGGCGGACCGCGAGAAATCCATCCGCCACGCTATGGCCTGCCGGGAAATTGACGCGGTGGTCATCGGGTTCAAAAGCCGGCAGGAGATTGACGAAGCCATTGAGCGCATCAACCGCGCCTTGAAGGAAGCTTGAAGGGCAACTGGACGGATACCGATCTTGCCGGTGGGGTTGCTGCTCGTGGACCGTTTTCCCTCGGAAGATTATTTGCGCGACTACCACGGGCCGGTCGGGATGGTGGTGGATGGACTCGATCAGGTTGTGCCGGAAAAATTTGGCCGCCGCCTCTACGAAGGTTACGCCGGACCGAAACGGCTCTGGGAATTTCCAAACGGCGCACATGCGACCATCATGGAACCGCCGGAACAATTCTGGAAGGAAGCTGTTGAATTCTGGCAGACGGACCGTCCGCCCAAAATATAGGAGGGCGCGGCGCTGGTGGAGGCGCGCAACTCCGTGGTCGCCGCGCGGCTCTGGCGGAAATTCGCCGCCAACACCTGGCTCGCCCCGAACGAAATCCAGATTGACCCTGTTGCAGTGTCATTCCGGCGGAATAGAACCGGCCGGCGGGGTCCGGCGCGGCCACGCAAACTTTTTTTTGCTGGTCATGGACGGTCGCTTCGGTGTATAAGGATGCTTATGAAGATTACCAGAATAGCTTATGTCTCCGCGCTGCTCTGCGCGGTGTTGGGCGCAAATTTGGTTTATTCACAAGACGCCCCGCCCGGCCCAAATGCCGCGGCAACCAACGCCCCCGCCGGCGCCCGACGTGGCGGCGGCAGCCCGTTGAGCGAGGCCGACCAAGCCGAGATCGCCAGGGTCGCCGATTTCCCGGCGTGGACGCCCGGCACCGGCGACGGGAATTATTCCACCGGCCCGATGTTTGCCCCGGCCCCCGAACTGACGCCCAAGGATGGCGTGCCAAAGGGCAAAGTCGCGAGCTTCACGATGAACGCCGCCGACAGCAAATTTTATCCCGACACCGGTTTGCGCGGAGCCACGCCCACCCGCCAGGTGACGGTCTATATTCCCAGCCAGTATGTCCCCGGCACGGCCGCTCCCGTCATCGTGTCGTGCGACGCTTACGGCGCGCGGAACAATCAACTGCCAAACACTCTGGACAACATGATTGCCGACCATCGCCTGCCGCCGATCATCGCGGTGATGATCGCCAACGGCGGCGGCGACGGCGGCGGCAGCGAGCGCGGCCTCGAATACGACACGGTGTCCGGCAAATACGCCGAATTTGTCGAGGCCGAAATTTTGCCGACAGTTGAAAAAAATTACGGCGTGACCCTGACCAAGGATCCCGAAGGCCGCATGACGCTGGGTGGCAGCTCCGGCGGTTCGGCGGCGCTCACGATGGCGTGGTTTCACCCGGAACTTTATCATCGCGTGCTGACTTACTCAGGCACCTATGTCAACCAGCATCCCGACACCGACTACCCGCACGGCGCCTGGGAATATCACGAGAATCTCATTCCCAACAACCCGGCCAAGCCGCTGCGCATCTGGCTGGAAGTGGGCGAGCGCGACAACGGCGCCACCACCGGCTCCGCCGGTTTCCACAACTGGCTCATCGCCAATATCCGCATGGCGGACGTTCTCAAAGCTAGGGGCTATCACTACCAGTTGATCTACGCCAAAGGCGCGGGCCACACGGATGGCCGGACGATAGCCCAAACCCTGCCGCAAGCCTTGGAATTTGTGTGGAAAGACTATCCCGTTCAACCGGCGAAATAATTTTAACCCCGCTGGCCCGTGAATACGAAACTGCTGAACATCGCTTGCTTGATCAGCCTGCTGGCCGGAATAAATCCAGCCGGCGCACAACCCGCGCCCGCTGCGGCGAACCGTCCGGCGCGTCCGGCACCGCCCACGCGCGATCCGAACTCGCCGGGTTATGTCACGGCCAAGGAATTGCCCGACGGCGTTGTGCCGCCGGCGGACGCCGACGGAAACTTCATCATCGGCCCGACTCACAACCGCGCGCCGGAAATGGCCGCGCAAACGAACGTGCCGCAAGGAACCGTTTATGAATTCACCATGAGTTCGGCAGACAGCAAAATTTATCCCGGCATCGCTCGCGAACCGAACACGTTTGGAATTCCAGACACCAACAATCCCGCCAGGCTCATCGTGACGACCAGCCACCCGGCGCCCTACACGCGCCGCGTGGCGGTTTATGTTCCCAGGCAATACGTATCCGGGACAGCCGCGCCATTCATTGTCGGGGCGGACGGACCCGACCGTGAGTTGTTCACGGCTTTGGATAATTTGATTGCGGCGAAAAAAGTGCCCGCGATGATTGCCATTTCCATCGGCAACGGCAGCGGCGACGCCCAGGGCAGCGAGCGCGGCCTGGAATACGACACCATGTCCGGCTTGTATGCGGAGTTCGTCGAGCAGGAAGTGTTGCCGCTCGTGGAAAGCAAATACAACGTGACGTTGACCAAGAATCCCGATGGCCGCGCGACGATGGGCGGCAGTTCCGGCGGCTCGTGCGCCTTGATCATGGCGTGGTATCATCCTGAACTCTACCACCGCGTTCTTACTTATTCGGGAACCTATGTGAACCAGCAGTGGCCGTATAATGCCGAGACCCCGCACGGCGCGTGGGGATTCCATGAAACGCTGATTCCCGACAGCCCGGCCAAACCCATCCGCATCTGGCTCGAAGTTGGCGACCGGGACAATTTTAATCCCAATGTCATGCGCGACAACATGCACGACTGGACCGTTGCCAATGAAAACATGGCGAAGGCGCTGGCCGCGAAGGGCTACCATTACCAGTTCGTCTTTGCCCGCAACGCCGGCCACACCGACCGCGGCGTGAAACAACAAACCCTACCCGAAGCCTTGGAATGGCTGTGGCACGATTATCAGCCCGCGACACAGTAACGGAGCTTGCTGCAAAAAATTTCGCTCCAGCCAGTCGCTCCATCTCACGCCGCCGCGCGCCGCAGCCGGTCGGCGATGCCAGCCCACCCCGGCAAATCCGGCGGCGCCTCGACGACTATCCATTTCGCGCCCGCCTCGTCGCAGCGGTGCAGCTCCGCGTAAATCGCCCGCGCAAACGCCTCCGCGTCGCGCGGAATCACGCTCACGCCGGCATACTTTTCGCCGGAGGGAATCCGGGTGTGGGCGATGACGTGACAGCTTGGGATCTGAAATTTGAAATTTGAAATTTGAAATTTTAGATCCGCGTCGTCGCGCCAGTTCAACACCACCAGCCTTGCCTTTGGCGAGTAATGTCTCGCCAGCAAACCCGGGCTGCGCAATGCAGAATCAGGACTTTGGACTTTGGACCATGGACTTTGGACTTCTCCGCAAACGGCGGCCAGCGATTCCGCGTGAATCATTCCCGGCCGCAAAATGCGCGGCGGTGAAACCGTCAAATCCAAAACCGCGGATTCAATTCCCACCTGCGACCGGCCGCCGTCCACAATCAGCGGAATTTTGCCGCCAAGTTGCGCGCGGACGTGCTCCGCGTTCGTCGGCGAAACCCGGCTGGACAGATTGGCGCTGGGCGCGGCGAGCGGAAAACCGCATTCGCGGATGACGGCCTGAATGAACGGATGAGCCGGCCAGCGGACGCCAACCGTCGCGCCGCCGGCCGTCACAATGGCTGGAATCATTTCCGCGCGCGGCAAAACCAGCGTGAGCGGACCGGGCCAGAATGATTTTGAGAGTCTGTCCGCCCGTTCCGGCCAGTCTTTCACGCAGCGTTTCGCCATTTCGCCGCCGGCGATGTGGACGATGATTGGATTGTTCGCCGGACGGCCCTTGATTTGGAAAATTTTTGCGACAGCAGTTTCATCCAGCACGTTCGCCGCGAGGCCATAGACCGTTTCCGTCGGCAGGGCGACGACTTCGCCGGCGCGCAGCAGTTCCGCCGCGCGGAGGACAGCTTTTTGAAAAAGCCCCGGCGTGTGCGTGGACAGAATTTCGGCGGTCACGCCCTATTCATAATGCAAAGCGTCAATCGGGTCGAGCTTGGACGCTTTCCAGGCGGGATAAAAGCCGGAGATGATGCCGATGACCGCGCTGGAAACAAACGCGATGGCAATCCAGAAAGTTGGCGTGACCGTGGGCAGGTCCTTGAGGTAGCCGACTGTGGTTGAAAAACCAATGCCGCTGGCAATGCCAATCGCGCCGCCGATCGCGCTCAACGTGACGGCTTCAATCAGAAATTGCACGAGGATGTCCGCCGCGCGCGCGCCCACGGCCATGCGGATGCCGATTTCGCGGGTCCGCTCGGTGACGCTGACGAGCATGATGTTCATGATGCCGATGCCGCCGACGATGAGCGAGACGGCGGCGACCCCCGCGAGTAGAAAGCCCATCGAGCGCGAAGCCTCCGTGCGCGCCTGCATCAATTCCAACTGGCTGCGCACGGTGAAATCCTGTTCCTTGCTCCGGTGCCGCGTGAGCAGTAGGTCGGTGATTTCGTTCTGCACGTTGCTGATGGTCTTGTCTTCGGAGGCTTCCACCAGAATGTCGTTCAGAAACGTGCGGGTGGTGATGCGGTGCATGTGGCTCGTGTAAGGGATGATGATCGTGTCATCCTGATCCTGCCCATACAAATTAAAGCCTTTGGGAGTCAACACGCCGACGATGAGAAAGGGGAGATTCCGGATGCGGATGGTCTGGCCGACGGGGTTTTCGTTGGGAAACAACTCGTCGGAAACCGTCTGGCCGATGACGGCGGATTTGGCGAGACTGCGCACATCCTGGTCGGAAAACATCGTGCCGCGGGAAAGGCTCCAGTTGCGGATTTTGGTATAGTCGGGCGATTCGCCCATCACCTGCGTGTTCCAGTTGAGGCCGTTCGCCAGCACCTGTTCGCGATCGCGAACTTCGGGACTGACCGCCACGACGTATTTCAATCCGGCGATCGCCTGCGCGTCGGCCACCGTCATCGTCGGCGCGCTGCCCCAGCCGCCCCGCATGCCGCCGCTGGTGAAATTGCCGGAAAAAACCGTGATGACGCTTTCGCCCATGCTGTTGACCTGGTCCTCGATCTGTTTGGTGGCGCCGGAAGTCAGGCTCACCGAGCCGATGACGGCGCCGACGCCGATGATGATGCCGAGCATCGTCAGCAGCGACCGCATCTTGTTCCGGAGCAGGGCGCGCCGGGCAATTTTGAGTGAGGCAAAGATTCTCATGACGCGAGTTTGACGGCTTGTTGTTCCTGGCGGAGCTGCTGCAATTCCTTTTCCGCGTTCAGGCGGCTGGCCACCATCGTGTCGCTGATGATGTTTCCGTCGCGCAAAATGACGTTGCGCCGGGTGTAACGCGCGATGTCCAGCTCGTGCGTCACCATGATGATCGTGATGCCCTGGTCATTCAACTTTTGGAACACGCCCATGATTTCGATGCTCGTCTGGCTGTCCAGATTTCCCGTCGGTTCGTCCGCGAGCAGGAGCGACGGCTTGTTCACGAGCGCGCGGGCGATGGCGACGCGCTGCTGCTGGCCGCCGGAAAGCTGGTTGGGATGATGGTCGGCGCGCTGGCCGAGGCCCACCAGATTGAGCGCGTTTATGGCGCGTTCCTGCTGCTCGCGCGACGGGATGCGGTGGCGGTTGTAAAGCATCGGCATTTCGACATTTTCCAGCGCGGACGTGCGGGACAGAAGATTGAAACCCTGGAAGACAAAGCCGATTTTTTCGTTGCGGACATCGGCCAGCGCGTCGCGGTCGAGCGTGGAAACGTCAATGCCGTCGAGCAGATATTTGCCGCCGCTCGGGCGGTCCAGCGCGCCGATCATGTTCATCAGCGTGCTTTTGCCGGAGCCGCTCGAACCCATGATGGCCACAAATTCGCCGGGGAAAATTTCCAGCGAAATCCCGCGCACCGCGTGAACATCCACTTCGCCGGTGTGATACACCTTGTGGATGTCCGCGAGCTTGATGACGGGTTGGGTCTGCACGGCAAATTGGATCAGCGCATTCTGCCGCCACCGCCGCCGCCACCGCCGCCGCCGCGGAATGGGTTGGAGGTTGTGGCCGCCGGGGAGCCGGCTGAAACCACGCCGGTGACAACCTGCACGCCCTCGTCCAGCCCCGAAATCACCTCGGTCGAGATGCCGTCGGTGATGCCGGTCCGGATTTGAGCCGCCTGCAGCTTCGCAGTGTCATTCGTTCCCGTCAGCACATACACCGTGTGAAAAACGGGGTGTTCGCCGCGCGCGCGCGCGCCGCCGCGACGGCCGCCCTGACTGGCGGCAATGTTTTCGCCATTGGTTGCCGTCGTGCTTTGCGCCACGATCGTGTTGGTCAGCACCACGGCGTTGTCCGGCGGAATAAACCGCCACGCGCCATTCGGAATGGTCAACGCACTTTGACGTTGGGCGACGATGATGGAGACATTCGCCGTCATGCCCGGCTTCAACTTGTAATCCGAGTTGGTTACGCCGATGACGCAATCATAAGTGACGACATTGTTGACGGTCGTCGGCGAGTTGCGCACCTGGGTGACGACTCCATGAAACGTGCGGTTCGGATAGGCATCCACGAGGAAATCCACATCCTGGCCTTCCAAAACGCCGCCGACATCCGCCTCCGCCACGCTCGTGTCAATCTGCATCTTCGTCAGGTCGTTCGCGATTTGAAAAAGGGTCGGCGTGCTGAAACTGGAGGCGACCGTCTGTCCCAAATCCACCGCGCGCGAAATCACCACGCCGTCCACCGGCGAATGAATTTTGCAGTAGCCCAGATTGGCAATCGCGTTGGTGACCGAGGCCTGCTGAATCCGCACCTGCGCCGACGCTTCGTCCCGCGTGGCGACGGCCGTGTCGTAATCGGCTCCCGCGATCAAATTGTTGGTGTATAATTTTTCCGCCCGTTGCAGGTTGGCTTCCTGCAACTCCAGATTGGCCCTTGCATTGGCCAGATTGGCCTCGACCTGGCTAAGCTGGGCTTCGTAGGTCGAAGGGTCAATCTCCGCGATGACTTCATTCGACTTCACTGTCGAATTGAAATCCACGTTCAGTTTGGTGATAATGCCCGAAACTTGGCTGCCCACCGTCACGTTCACAACCGGATTGAGCGTGCCCGTCGCCGTGACCAGCTGCGTCAAATCGCCGCGCGTGACCGGCGTGGTTTCATATTGCGGCGCGCTGCTGTTCCCGTGCTTGAAATACCAGACGCCGCCCGCCGCAACCGCGATGATTGCGCAGACAATAATCACCCATTTCAATCCGCCGCCGTTTTGCTTCGTTGCCATAAAATCTTGATTCAGACGAACTATCACTATTGAGACGCCATTGCGCGCTGTAAGTTACGAAATTTTATCAGTTGTCCATGCAACTTTCGATTGGAGCCGGACATCCCGGGCTTTACAATCCGCTCGTGCCCGAACTGCTCGAACAACTGACACAACAAATCAACACTGCGCAGACACTTGGCGAAGCGCAAGTATGTCAGGCGGTGGAACAACTTGCCAGCGAAAAAGTTTCGGCCTTGCTCAAGGCTGATTTTCTCGCCGCGCTCTCAAAAAAGGGTGAAACGCCGGGGGAAATCGCCGCCTTTGCCCGCGCCCTGCGCGAAATGTCCATCCAGCCGCCGATTGAATATGACTGGCGCGCATCCCGCGAAATCCTCGACGTCGTCGGCACCGGCGGCGACCGCTTGAGCACGTTCAACATCTCCACCACCGTCGCCATCCTGTGCGCCGCCGCCGGCGTGGCCGTGGCCAAGCATGGCAACCGCGCCATGACCTCGTCGGTCGGCAGCGCGGACGTGATTGAAGCCCTCGGCATCCGGGTTGACCTGTCGCCGGCGGACGCCGCGCAGGCGCTGCGCGAGCTCGGCTTTGCGTTTTTCTTCGCGCCAAATTTTCATCCGGCTTTCAAAAACATCGCCCCGGCGCGGAAGCTGTGCGCCGCACGCGGCCAGCGGACGATTTTCAACCTGCTCGGCCCGTTGCTCAATCCCGCGCGTCCTTCCGCGATGCTCGTCGGCGTGCCGCGCCCGGAACTCTGCGAGCCGATGGCCCGCGCGCTGCAATCGCTCGGCGCTCGGCGCGGAATGGCCGTCTGCGGAAGTGTCGAGTCCAAAGTCCAAAGTCCAAAGTCCAAAGCGGAATCCGATTTGGCAAAATCCGCAATCCCTGCCGCGTCGAAGCCATGCGAAGACGGGCGCAATCCGCAATCCGCAATTTTTCTGGACGAGCTTTCGACGCTCGGTGCAAACACCATCGCGGAATTTTACCAGGAGCGCGGTTTTGCGGTTTCAACCCTGTCGCTGGAAAATTTCCCATTGCAACCGGCGACGCTGGCCGATTTGCGCGGCGGCGACAAAATCGTGAACGCGGAAATCATCCGCCGGATTTTGCGCGGCGACGAGCGCGGGCCGAAGCGCGACGCGGTGCTGTTCAACGCCGCCGCCGCGTTGTTCGTCGCGGGCGGGGCAAAATCGCTGGCCGAAGGCTGGGATTTGGCAGTTGCGACGATTGACGGCGGCAAGGCGGGCGCGAAGCTCGCGGAACTCGCGCGTTGATTCAGCGCGACTTGTCTTTCACGGCTTTGGCGGGCGCGGTTTCCTTGAGTTCCAGCGACGCGTAGTGCAGGCCGAGATTGTGCTGCGCGGTTTTGTTGCCCTGCCGCGCCGCGCGGATGAACCACTTCACCGCCTCATGCTGGTCCTGTCCCACGCCGCGTCCGGTCTGGAAGCACAAGCCGAGATTGCATTGCGCGTCCGCGAGTTCCTGCTCGGCGGCGGCAAGATACCATCGCGCGGCCTCCATGTAATCCTGCGGCACCACCTGCCCGGCTTCGTAAAAAACGCCAAGATTGAATTGCGCCGCCGGATAGCCGCGTTCCGCCGATTCGCGATACCATTTCACCGCCTCGGCGTAATTTTGCGGCACGCCCTGGCCGGTTTCGTAAAGCATTCCGAGGTTGAACTGCGCCGCAGGGTCGCCCTGCTCCGCCGCCTCGCGCAGCCATTTGGCCGCCTCGCCGAATTCCTGCGGCACACCCTGGCCCATCCAGTAGCAGACGCCGAGATAACATTGCGCCACCGGATCGTTCTGTTCCGCCGCGCGACGAAACCACTTTACCGCCTCCTGATTGTCCTGCGCCACGCCCTGGCCGTTTTGGAAGCACACGCCAAGATAACACTGCGCCTGCGGGTCGCCTTCCCTGGCGGCCTGGTGCATTGCCTCAAACGTCTCCCATGTGCGGCGGTTTGTCATTTCAGCGGGACCTTTTCATGCCACGCTCCAAGGATAGGCTCTGCCCGCCCGAATTCAAGCCGCGTTTTCACTTCCGCTCCGGGGCGCGGCTTGCTACAAAACAGCCATGTCTTCCAAGCCAAACATCGGTTTTCTCGGCGCCGGCAAAATGGCCACCGCCCTCGCGAAAGGTTTTGTCCGCGCCGAACTCGTCGTCCCGCGCGAAATCATCGCCAGCGATCCGCACGACGCCGCGCGAAAAAATTTCGCCTCCGAAATCGGCGCAAAGACGGCCGCCGACAACGCCGAGGTCGCGAAATGCGCAACCGTCCTGATCCTCGCGACCAAGCCCGACCAGGTTTCCGCCGCGCTCGCCGGAATTTCCGCCGCGTTCACCAAAAGCCACCTGCTCATTTCCATCGCCGCCGGCGTGACGCTGGCAAAATTGGAAAATGCGCTGCCCGCCGGTTCGCGCATCATCCGCGTCATGCCCAACACGCCCGCGCTCGTCGGCGAGGGCGCGTCGGCATTCGCCCTCGGCAAGTCCGCGACCGCGGCGGACGGCGAGCTGGCGAAAAAATTGTTGTCCGCCGTCGGCATTGCAATTCAGGTGAAGGAATCGCTGCTCGACGCCGTGACCGGCTTGAGCGGCAGCGGCCCGGCTTACGTTTATCAATTCAT
>CAYYWB010000014.1:0-26890 GCA_964475285.1 uncultured Bifidobacteriaceae bacterium
CGATTCCGACCCTCGCCTCCAGCTCAAATGCTTGGAATTTGGGGCTTTCTGCATGGTTTTGGGGTCACTGTCAACGAAAACGTCAGCGGGAAGGTGTGCTCGCACCAGGCTGCACACAGGTTTTCCGTCGAGATAAAACGGCGGCGGTTGGCAGCAGTGAAAACCTGCTGTTTCATCTGCACAACCTCAATAAAAGCCGGCGTGACGGAGCCGACACCGACCAGCCCGACGGTCAGGCTGTCTGATTCTCCGATGATTGCGCCAACGAGCGCGTTCTGATTCACCCCGGCGGCCTCGCCATCAGCGTCCTGTAGCTGGGGCCCCGGTCTTTCGCCACCAAGCCCAAAAGAACCGGTGGTTTCTTGCAAAGCCCGGACACCACCGCAATTGCCATAATATGAACTTTTTTTGAAATGTATATTCGCAAAAGAAGTTGATAGAATCGCAATATCTGGAGAGCAGATTTCCATCAATGGAAGTTAGTTGTATGCAGTTATGGATAATGCTGTTAGTTGTCTGTCGAAGCATATCGTCGTTGAATTGATTTTGTGCGGCACGCTGTTCTGTTTGTTCCAGCCGCGTGTTCTGGCCACTCAAAGCGTTGTGCTTTCCTGGACACCCAGCATCAGCAGCAATGCCGTGGGCTACCGGATCTATTCCGGGCTGGCGAGTCATAATTACAGCAGTTTCGTCACGATTGGCAAGACCAACACGACGACCATCTCCGGGCTGGCGGATGGGGCGGTTTATTATTTTGCCGCCGTTTCCTGTGACGGCTTGGGCGATGACAGCCCTTTTTCGAACGAGGTTGTTTATTCAGTGCCGTCGGCTGCCGCCAAGCTCGCAACACTGCCGGAATCCGCCAGCCGGTTCAGCTTCAGCGTTTCGGGAGTTTCCGGCTACCAATATGTCGTCCAATCCTCGACGAACCTGGTAAACTGGGTTTCCGTGCAGACCAACACGTCACCCTTCATTTTCACCAACACGAGCACTGCCGGGTCTTCAGAATCGTTTTACCGGACGTTTTACCTTCCGCATTGAACTCAAGCCGCGCAGGGAATCCTGGAGGAATTGCGCCGCCAACTCGCGCAATCATTCCGGCGCGGCGCACCTGGTCGTTTCAATGACAGAAAACCCGGATGCTGTTTTCCCTCACAGCGCACCCTTGCAAACGACGGCCACGCGTTGCAATTCTTCCTCCGTGATCTCCGGAAAGATCGGGAGTGACAAGATGCGCGAGGCGAGTGATTCGGTCACGGGGAAACTGCCGGGCTTGTGTCCAAGATCCTCGTAAGCCTTTTGGAGGTGCACCGGAATCGGATAGTGGATGCCGTGCGAAATGTTCGCCGCGTCAAGCGCCTGTTGCAGCCCCGCGCGGTCGCCGCTTTGCACCACGTAGAGATGCCAGACAGGACTGGCCCACGGCGCAATCCTGGGCAGCTCGAGTTTGGTCCCTGCCAGCAACTGGCCGTAACGGGCCGCCGCCACGCGGCGCTGTTCGTTCCATTGCGCGAGATGCTTCAGTTTTACGCGCAGGACGGCGGCCTGCACCGTGTCCAGGCGGGAGTTGAACCCTTTCATCGAATGGGCGTATTTCACTTTCTGTCCGTAGTTGCGCAACAACAGGGCCTTTTCCGCCAACGCGGGGTTGCGCGTGATAATTGCGCCGCCGTCACCGAAGGCTCCCAGGTTCTTTCCGGGGTAAAAACTAAAGCAGCCCATGTCGCCCATGGTGCCGCATGGCCGCCCTTTGTAAGTTGCGCCGTGCGCCTGGGCGGCGTCTTCGACTATGAACAGCTTCCGGTCCCGGGCCATTTGCAGCAGCGGATCCATGTCCGCCGGATGGCCGTAAAGATGCACCGGCATGATGGCTTTTGTTCGCGGCGTGAGCGCGTGTTCCACCGCCTTCACGTCAATGGTTGAATAGTCCGGCTCGCAATCAACGAGGACGGGGCGCGCCCCGGCATAGGAGATGGCCAGCACACTCGCAATGAAGGTGTTGGCCGGGACAATCACTTCATCGCCCGGACCAACACCGAGGGCGAGCAGGGCCAGATGCAGCGCGTCCGTGCCATCCGCCACGCCAATGCAGAACGGAACCTGATTGAACGCGGCGAATTCCTTCTCAAATTCGCGCATATCTTCGCCGAGGATGAAATCGCCGCGGCCCACCGCGCGCAACATGGCGGCGTCCAGTTCGGGTTTGAGGTTCTGATATTGACGGATCAGGTCAACAAATTGGATTTTTGGGTGCGTCATGGATTGCTGTTGGATGATGTTGCCGTGTGTTCCCTGTTTTGTCTGGTTTGATGCCGGTCAAAAAAACCGGCTTAAATGCAAGAGCGCCGCAATCGCGGGAAAATATTTGTCCTTTTCCAACTCCGCGCCGGGTCTCAATACCGGTATCCAATTTCCAATCCCACCTGGGTGCTCGTGTAGCCGAAGCCGGGGCCCGATGTGAACCCGGACTGGCTGGAAGAATTGTCACTATACGAATAAAACACCGCGACAGTTCCCCGCTTGAGCAGGTGACATGACAGCCGGGCGTTGAAGGAATACACATCATCATTGCGGCTGGTGGAGAGTCCGGACGCCGAGGCGAGATACTTGGTTTTGTTATAGCCCCCGGACAAATCCAGATACAACTTTCCCAGCAGGCGCTGGTTCAAATCACCCGTGATCCCTGTGTTTTCGGCTGTTTGATTTTGAAAAGAAGCCGGGGCCACGGTGCGGCTGGCGGTGACACTCAACATGGTCTGTTCAAAGGGCTGGTATTGGATGGTGGCGGAAAATATGGGGGTCACCAAGCCGCCCGCGCCGCCGCTCAAATACTGCTGGTCCTGCACGCCGCCGCCCAATTGGAAGCTGATTTTGTCCGTCGCCCGCCAGTTGACCCGGGCTTGATATTGCTCGTTCACCGAATCCGGGCTGCCGCTTTGGACGGTGTAACCACCGCCGACGCCAAGCCCGGCGTTGAACCTGGGCCAGAATTGATAATTCAGCCAGTCCATCGTTGACCACATCTTGGAGTTCGCGAGGCTTTGAAGATAATTGGTCGTGATGGTCCCGTTCCCGACGTAGTTGAAATTCTGGTTGAACCCCATGTCCAGCGACATCTTGTCGTTGAATTGATACGAGGCATTGAGCGCCGTTGAATATGTCTGCAGGTCCGTTTGAGCGGCTGTCTGGATGTTCGGATTGGATGAGGAGGTGTAGCCTTGCGAACCGCTGAAAAACCAGTCGCGATAGGCCGTTCCCCAGCTCAATTGCACCGATTGGTCCACCGTGTTTTGGAAGCTGCTGCTGGAATAAAAATACAGGATCGGCGTGTAATCCAAAGCCCAGTGATCGCCCAGATTGAACAAGACTCCCGGCGCAACCTGTTGAACGATTGATTTCTGTTGCTGTCCCGGTGACGATTGAATCCCATCGCCATAGCTGAATTGGTAATCCACATGAGGACGCACGGCGACCGGGCCGAATTGCAGCGGCGTCGAAGAAGTGGCTTCCGGAGCGGCGAACACCTGCATCGGATTATTGTTCTGTTGCGCCTGCACCGAGGGCGGAATCACCGGCGTCTGCGGAGGCGAGGAAATGACATCCTGCGCCAGCGCCGTGCCGATGGGCATCAGGAAACACAGCACCGCCGCACCGCACCGGCGGTATGGCAACGCCATTCCAACGGTGTCCCAAATAAAAGGTCTTCGATTTAGCATATTCACTGTCGCCAAGCGGAGGATGTTGTTGCAGAGATGGCCACAAGGGGCAAGGCATTTGTTCGCCAGAGAACGATCTTGATTTTGCAAAATAAAGCAGCCGCGCCGGTGTCTTCCGCAATATGCGGCGGTTGTTCAATGGACTCCCGCCATGGCAAACTTCGCGGACGGCGCCGCCGTATGCCACCGCCCCAGGCTGCTTTCCAGCGCTTCCTCCACGGAGCGCATTCTCACTCCTCGGGAGAGAAGCTTCGAAACGTCCAGAATGCAACTGGAACGCGGCGCTTTTGCCTGGCAACGGTAAAATTCCCCGTCATTTTCCCAGAACTCGAAGCGCCGGGCGGGGTTGAGGATTTGCTGGATCATTTCGACGATCCGGCGCGTCGTGACCGCGCCGGGATTCGCCACGTTGTAAATCCCGAACGGCGCCTGCCGCTCCCAAAGTTCGAGGCAGGCCCGCACAAAGTCGTCCAGGTGCGTGATCGAATTCACGTTGTCATACACCCGTTCGTAGTGCTGGAGTTTCGCGAGCAGGTTCCGGGGTTCGTCACACTCGTTGAAGAACATCCGGGGCCGCCAGATGTAGTTCTGGCCAACGCCCCGGATCGCCTCCTCGGCCAGGGCCTTGGTTCCGCTGTAAAAATTGCAAGGCCCGTGACGAAAGGAAAAATTAGGCTCATCCCATTCTGAAAATCCGAAAAACTTTTCCGGTTGTCCGGCGAAAAGTCTCCGCATTTCCGGCCGGGCAAGGTCTTTTTCAACCCGCATCCGCCCCCACTCCGCGACCTTGGCGCCCGTGTAAATGCTGCCCGAGGAAACGTGGCCCCAGGGCGTGTTGGTCATCAGACAGGCCCGCGCGACGGTTTGGGGAAGCAGCGTGTTCGCGCACAACACTTCTTCCCGCGCCGATTCGCAGGCGTCCACGTTGGGGTTGGGCGCGTAGCCCGCGGCATTGATCACAAACTCCGGCCTCATCTTCCGGATGTAATCGAAGAGAATTTCGAAGCTGGTGTAATCAATCGCACGGCGCGTCAGCGGAATAAAAGACAGTCTCCGCCGGCGCAGTTCGGCGGAAAAAGCCTGGCCGACATAGCCACTGGCTCCTAATAACAGGATCATAACTTTAATGACTCGCCTTCCACACCGGATATTTCTCCAGGCCGGTGTCGCCACCCGGTTGCACAAATTCAAGCAGCACCATCAGACAAAATGGAATGAACGCTCCCAGGGGCGCGTCACAATTTGGGGATATCGTTGTGAGCTGCTGCTGATTTCAGGTTTCGGATATTGAAGTATGAGCCTCACTTCGGCTCCTGCAAATTCCGTGCAAGTGGAAATGTCCAACAACCAAACCAAAATGACGAAACAATGACGAAGGCTCAAATGCCAAAGGGATGGCGGTTCGTCATTGGGATTTGGTCATTTAGCATCAGCCTCCTCACGCCTTCCAAATCTGACCGGGTTTGGTTTTTACCGCAGCCATGGCATTGCGCGTATCCACGATGCAAGGCGCCCAGTCGGCCAGGTTCTGATAGTTGACCACCTGATGATTGGTCGCGATGATGACCGCGTCGAAACTCTCCAGCGTATGGCGGTTCCACGCCACCGAACAGGTGCCCGCCCAGTGCGGATGCTCGCGGGTCGGGCGGATGACCGGCACATAAGGATCATAATAAGCCGGTTCCGCGCCGCGTTCCTTCAGCAGGTTCATCAGCGTGTAACTCGGTGATTCCCGCTCGTCGTCCACGTTCGGCTTATAGGCCAGACCAACAATCAGCACCCGGCTGCCGTTCACCGCCTTGCGCCGGGCGTTGAGCGCCTCCGCCGCGCGGTTCACCACGTGCATCGGCATGGACGTGTTGATTTCGCCCGCCAGTTCGATAAAGCGTGTGTTCTGGGAATATTCCCGCGCCTTCCAAGTCAGATAAAAGGGATCAATCGGGATGCAATGACCACCCAAGCCGGGGCCGGGATAAAACGCCATGAACCCGAACGGCTTGGTTTTGGCGGCTTGAATCACTTCCCAAACGTCAATCCCCATCGCGCCATAGACAAGTTTCAATTCATTCACCAGCGCGATGTTGACGCTGCGGAAGATGTTCTCCAGCAGTTTGGTCGCTTCCGCCACGCGGCACGAGGAGACCGGCACAATCGTCTTGATGGCCAGACCATAGACCGACTTGGCCCGTTCCAGGCAGGCGGGCGTGTAGCCGCCAATCACCTTGGGAATGATTTCCACCTTGCTCTGCGCGTTGCCCGGGTCTTCCCGTTCAGGTGAAAAGGCCAGGTGAAAATCCACGCCCGCCTTCATGCCCGAACCGCTTTCCAGCACGGCCCGCAAATCCTCGTCCGTGGTGCCGGGATAGGTTGTGGATTCGAGGACCACCAGCGCGCCCTTTTGCAAATGCGGCGCGATGCACAAGCCGGTGTCAATGATGTAGGAAATGTCCGGTTCACGGTTTTTGTTCAGCGGCGTCGGCACGCAAATGATTACGGCCTCCACTTCCCGGATGCGTTCAAAGTCCGTGGTGGCGGCAAAGTTGCCGGCCTTCACCGCTTCGGCGATGGCGGACGATTCGATGTGTTTGATGTAGCTCCTCCCCTGATTGAGGGAAGTGACCTTGGCCGAATCAATGTCCAGCCCCAAAACACTGACGCCCGAGCGGGTGAATTGGAGTGACAAAGGCAGGCCGACGTAACCGAGACCGACGATGGCTATTTTCATAGATGTGTGTTCGTTTCAATTACCATTTATGGCTGACGCGCAAATAATAACATGACCTCAGAATGGCTTTCATTGGTGTTGCGACGCCGGCCAGAAAAAGAGTTCAGCGTAAATATAGGCGATGCTCTCGTCAATTACTTCCCGCACGCCTGCGCTGGAACGCCACCAATGTTTCGCGTCATAATCCGGGTTGTCGGCGGAAATGATGCCGACCTTGATGCCCGGCCCCAGCGCCTCCTGAAAGAGCAGCCTGGTGCGGCGCGCGTGGGCGTCTTCCGTGAACACATTGATGGCGGTCACTTGCGGATCGTTTTCACGAAACCATTCGCGAAGGGCGACAGCGCAATTATAGGTTCGATCCCGTCCCGCAAAACGTGAAGGAACGCTTGTCACAACTTCGGCGGGCATGCCAGCTTTCTTCAGGAGGCCGGCGCTTTGATAAGCATCCGTGTCATAGATGGAACTGGAATTACCCATGCCTTCCACCGGGCCGCCCGTGGTCAAAACCCGATCATAACCGCCTGCTTTGAATTCTTTCACGGCGGCATCAACGCCGTAAATATGAATCCATCCCTCGACAACCAAAATTCGCGCCGGCACGCGATGGGTCACTGCCAGAAACGGATGGATGTCCAACACCAACCACCATCCCATCAACACGACGGCCAGCGTCAGCGTTATCCATCCCCGCGATGTCAGTCCCCATCGTTCTTTCCGGGCAACCAAGGAACGTATAAGCCGGATCATACAATGGATTTTCATATCAACCTGACTGCGATGCTGATTGTATGGATGTCATCTTCCAATCGCGGTTGATCTGCATGCCTCAAAGTCTCATCACAGCGGGTCAATATCCCCGCTTATAAAACAGGTAAGGGATAAACGCCGTTTCCATCACGCTTGGCAATGGATCTTCAAATGTGAATACCGACTCGATATCAAAGGTGGTGACGGATTTCAAATATGCCCAGGGTTTTACTTGTCTCCGCAGAACGGCAAGAACGCCAACCGGGAAATCGGTCGCAAGACGGATCCATGTGACATTGGGCCGTGCGCGCGCCGGTTGGACATCTGCCCCGATTTGATCCTCAAACAGCATCCGCGAGAAATCCACCCCGGCAGTCGCTCCGAGCGCGTGGTAACCCCAAGTCCGTGAATTCACGTCCAACAGTTTGTATTGGCCATCGCGCGAATCCAGCTTGAATTCCAACTCTACAAGACCGTAGTAATCCATCGCCTTGAGAAACTTGAGCGCGAGCGCCTCGACCTCCGGATGTTCCACCGTTTCAACACACGTGCAGGAACGGCCAAACTGCGGCGGATGCTGGCGCTTGTATTGGGTCACCATGCTCCCCATCGCCGAACCATTCTTGAAAAATGCGCAATAGCCAAACATTTGCTCGCTGCCTCCGGGAATCAAATCCTGAATCATGATTTCTCCCTTTGGGACAAAGACGGCCGCTTTTTGAAACAATCTCACAAGATCGCCGCGGCTGTCCGCGCGCCAGGCCTTCACTCTCGTTTCATAAATGAAATGCTCTTTGATGGCCGGCTTGATAACCAGTGGAAATTTTGCGCTGATCCGCTCCAAATCATCCACGCAATCCGGGAACCATGTCTTCGCTGTTCCGATGCCGAGCTTTTGCGCCAGTTCATGGGTCTTTCGCTTGTCCCATGCCCATTCGATGACATTCCAGCCCGGCGTCGGAACCCGGAAGAATCCGGACAGAATCCCGCGGTGTTTGGAAAAGGTTGCCACCGTCTCATCCCGGGTCGGATATAATATCCAGCCCTGGAGCTTGAGTTGCCGGCCTGCGTCCAATACGGCTTTGAGTGTCTCCTGCTCATCGCGCAAATTTTTCACGCGGACAAAGTGCGTGGCGTATCTTGAATAACGGGAAATCGAATGCTCATCATCAATGATACACACCGGAAAGCCACGACGACCCAGGCTGCGCACAATGCCAAGCCCTTGGTAGTCACCGCCAATCACGACTCCACCCACACCGTTCAATCGCGTTGAGGGCGGTGGCTCGTTGACATTTTCAACCGGCGGTTGCAGGATTGCTTTCGGTTGCATTGTTAGCTTTCGGACGCAATCCTTCGAGTGAGGGCTTGGACACAATAATAAGTTCCAGACACAAATCGGGCCACGGGACCAAAGCTCCAGGCGGCCGGCGCCCCGAGAAAGTAAAGCCCAGGCACCGACGATTCCAATCCAGGTTTGAGCCGGGGATAGCCGTTGACCCGCTCTATATCGTTTAACAGCAATGGATCCAGAAAAGGATACTTGGCAATGTCAATCCGGTAACCGGTTGCAAATAGGAGGTGGTCCGCCACACGCTCGCTGCCATCGCTCATGGTCACGCGAACCTGACCGGCAACGGGCGCAACGGATTTTACAAAAACGCCAGTCATTATTGGTATGTTCTTAACGCGGTCTATCAGCCACCCCGAACCGGCAGGACGGATGGCGCGCCTTCCAACCCAATTCTGAATGCCTCTGGGAAACAGGCGAAGATAATCCGGCCTGGCGGTCAACTGGCTCATCCCTGCCGGACCGACATCCCTGGGAGAATACAATATGCGTCCCATCAAACCCTTGTGGAATAGCGTGCCGCTCAATCTCAACCAGCGGATCTTGGGATTGCGCACGGCAACTTCCACATTCGCGCCGCCTTCGTGCAACAGGGCGGCGGATTCAAGGGCGCTCTGCCCGGCACCAATCACCAGGACACGCTTGTTCGCAAACCGTGTTAAATCGTTGTGATCGCAACTATGAGAAACCAATGCGGCAGGCAACCCGCCGGCTTCAGGCGGACGCCACGCAAATGGTGCAATGCCTGTGGCAACAACAACCCGGCGCGAAGCCAGCATCTCGCCATCTTCCGCCGTCACTTGAAAACCGTTGGTTGTTCGTTGGATGCTTTTGATGCTGCGCGGATCAAGTCCTGGAACGCCTTGCTTTTGATACCATCGGCCATATTCAACGAAACGATCAAGTCGGATGGGTTTTGACAGACGATCACCGGAGGCTTCAACATACGCATCGAGTGTCAACGTCCCCTTTGGGTCGGCGATGTGTGACGCCTTCCAAGGCGAGCGCAGAAACATGCCTGCGGGCATGTTATTTTCCCAAAATGTCATCGGCTTTCCAAAGGCGCGCACCTGAAGCCCTCGGATTGTCTGTAGGTGAACCGCGGCGGAAAGGCCGTATGGCCCCGCGCCGATGATTATAATGTCACAGTGTTTCATAAATGATTCATTTGATTTGGCTGAGTGTCAATTAACTTCTGACAAGCAGTTTCATGGGTATTTAACATGCGTTTTCGCGCCGCCGTCCCATGCAATCTCCAAGGTCTGTTTAGGCATCATAGACGACTTCCAGTAATTTGCCATTTCTCCAGGCAATGCCTGCCAATATTCTCCCGCATATTCACCAGACACATACTTTAGCAACTGCTCGTAATAACCGACTGGATATTGCCATCCTCCCCGATTGATTCCATTCATTTGCATATAATCAGGATGTGTGTTGAGAAGCGCCATGCCTCCCTGTTTCGCAATCCAGTCCAGCTTTTGCTTCCAGATGTCAATGCTTTGTTCCTGAAGAAGAATGAATATGGTGGAATCCTGTGAAAGCGTATATGGCAATTCCACATAACCAGATTCTTTTGCTGGATCATAAATCCAAGCCGGAAATATTGTGTTAAGGCCGTCTGGCTGCGGCTCAAATGGGTCAGTGTCAAAGGTGGATGCATCATACGCTATATTCAAGTCATGCAGCCATTCAAGGTTGTGATGCATGAAGCCGGATCGAAAACCCTTTGCGTTCCATTCCTTCAAATAGTAGTTAATGCGTCTGGCCTTTTCGGAGAATACGTGCCGCTTTTGGTAAAGCTTGCCGTCATGATGGAGGTCATGCACTCCAACCTCAAAGCCATTTTGAACAAGTTCTTCACGCAATTCCCGAGACACCGTGTAATCCGCTGATTCTGGAATGAAATTAAATGAAGATCGGAAACCGTGCATCATTTCCAACCGCATCAACTGTCTGCATTTGTCCAATCCCTTCCTGCCCTCGACATCATGGGTCAGCACAAGGGCAAATTTCCTGCCATCTGGCCATCCGGACCAGTTGACGGGCCGCCGTTCCGATCCTGGCATGATCGGCCAAATAGATCGAACCTGCTTGCGCTTCCTCAAAGTGAACCAGCGCCGGAGCCACAACCTTAATGCGGAAGGCAACAACGGCTTAAAATGGTAGTAGATCCTGTTTCGTAGCTTTATTTCAATCATAGTGCGTGGCTGGCAGACTGTAGCAGGTTTTAACTCGCAAAGTTCGCATGAAGCCACACCGCTTTGTTTGAGCAGCGCGGACGGATGCCGATCATGCTAATCGCAAGGGCATATTTTGCTCATAAAATCTCAACTCCAGACGATTTTGCGGACGTAAAACGCCTCCGCGTATTCAGCACAGCATTCCACTCCGCGCAGGCGCATCAGGGCGAGGAACGTGTCCCGGCTAAACCAGTGTTTGTCGCGTTGCGTCGGGAAATGGCGGCACAAGTTATCCGCCTTTCCCTTCGCCAATTGATCATTGATCTGCACGAAAAGATTCGGGGAGGCGAAGTCGCCATCGTATTTTGGAATTTCATATTCAAGTATCAAATGGTCCCGAAATGTGTTCCACGTCAAATCAGAAATCAGCCGGTGATCCTGATGACGGTCGTCGCGAAAATGAGTGAAGATCAGGTCTGGCTTTACGCGCGATTTCAGAGTCTCGAAGAAATCCTTGATCACGCCTCCTTCAAAAGGGAAGTAGCCGTTTCGGAATTGTTTGATGATCACCTGCGACTTGCCGGCGTTCCGCAGAAACGCCCGCGCGCTGCTCTTTGCCTCGGCCTGCCGCTGGCCATCGGCCGAGAAAACCACCCACCACACCGCGAGTCCAGGCAGTTTCCGGGTAAGTTTCCGAATCGTGGCGCCACAACCGATTTCAATATCATCGCTGTGCGCTCCCAGACAGAGCACATTTTTGATTCCGTCAAAACTTAGACCCTTCATAATGATTATCTCCTTAACTCTGTTTTTGCCAGATGGCCCACGGCGCATTTCCATGCCCAAACACGTCTTCGAGGTCCTGCTTTTCCTTGAACGTGTCCATGCACGCCCAATAGCCGTCATGCGGGTAGGCCATGAGCCTGCCTTTGGCGATCAGACGCCGGAACGGCTCTTCGACCAATTCGTCCCCGTCGCGCATATAATCGAAAATTTCCCGCCGCAACACCATGAACCCGCCGTTCATTCGCGCTCCGGACTTATGAATATGCTTGATGCTTTTCACAACCCCGCCGGAATCCGCATTGATCAGATGGAAGCTGGCCCGTGGCTTGACGCTTACAAAGCAGGCAATGTTCCCGCTCCGCTTGAACGCCTCAATCATGGAACGGAGCGGCACATCTGAAAGTCCGTCGGTGTAATTTGCCAGAAACATTTTCTCGCCTTTCAAATGCCCTTGCACCGCCTTCAAACGCTGCCCGATATTCGAGGCCAGCCCGGTGTCCACGAACGTGATGTTCCAGCCTTGTATGTCATTAGCCAGCAATTTCACGTTCTTGCCTCCTTTGGAAAGGATAAAATCGTTCGTTACGCACTCGTCGT
Source organism: uncultured Bifidobacteriaceae bacterium (assembly GCA_964475285.1). Classification (GTDB taxonomy): domain Bacteria; phylum Verrucomicrobiota; class Verrucomicrobiia; order Limisphaerales; family UBA11358; genus UBA11358. Next base: position 12,106 of record CAYYWB010000014.1, read on the forward strand.
ATTCAAGAAAGTATTTCTTGATAACGTCAGCCTTGTAGCCCAGGCACAAAATGAAATCCTTGTGCCCGTAATGGGCATAATATTTCATGACGTGCCACAGAATGGGGCGGTATCCAATGGGCACCATCGGCTTTGGCACGGCTTCCGAATACTCGCGCATGCGCATCCCAAGTCCGCCGCAAAATAAGACAACTTTCATAGTGTGTTCTCCTGGATTATTGCCGGTTGTCAAGACGTTCTTCCAACCACGTTTCGCCGCGGAAATGGCGATACTGCTCTGCACGCAACCGGTCAGCCAGCCGGTTGGGCGGCAGCTCCACGTCCTCATAGATAATGACCACGTTCCTTTTAACATCCTTCGTCAGCTTGCAGCCTTCCACCAGACCTTCCGGCAGATAGTGTCGTTGGCACATCTCGTCGGCGTTGACCGCTTCGCCATAGGTCATATACATGCCATAGTCGTCAAGAATCTCACCCGCTTTAAGATCGCGTTTTGCCACGGCGCAAACTTCAACCACCGGTCCGCCGAGCGGTTTGGCAACGCCGTCGCGGAATAGAACCACGCGCGCGATTGCGTTCGGAACCTCAAAATGAACCAAATGGTATGGGATGAAAAATGGAAACAAAGGTCCCTCACCCATCTTGTAAAGGTTAAGATAATGACGCTGTTTGGGATCGGTGTGCTCGGCGAGACAATAGACTTTCGTCAGCGGCGTGCCGACGATATAATCCACTACTCCTCCCAGGCGGCGAAGTTCGTCAATATCGTAGAGCCTGCCGATTTTCATCACGTCCTCTTTATACTCGGCCCCCCTGGACATCCCGCGGGATTTTACAACGAAGCCGGTGGCATTTGCGACAATCGCCTGTTCAAAACTGATCTTGGAGCCATCGGCGAAGCTCGTCACCATTGCGGGATTCTGCCCCCATTTTTCAGCGAAGCCTTTTTGGGTCGTGGGATTCCGGTATGGATCCTGTAGTCCCTTGATGTTGCCCATAACTCGCGGAGTGAGCCCCAGCCCCTTCACCCAGCGATATAGATTCACTTGAATGCCAGGCTCGTCGCCTTCACAAGCCGACAAGATGACGCCGTGCTTGTCTGCATAGGTCTGAAGAATTGGGCCGATTGTCGCGTCAATTTCAGCATTGAGCATGACGACATCCTTGCCATGCTTGAAAGCCTCCAAGGCAATGCTGGCACCAAACTCCACCGAACCCGTCGTATCAACAATTACATCCACCTGCTCGGAATGCGCTAGCAGCAGCGCGTCCCCGGTAACGACCGGTTTGCCGGAACGAATGGCGTCCTCCAATTCACCCTGGTTGGTGGCAACGATCACACCATCCAAACCGGAATAGTTATAGACGTGAAGTCCCTTCTTAATCTGGCGGCTATGCACCGCCACCATCCGCATGCCCGGGACACTATTGACAATCTGGTTTGTCAACCCCTGGCCCATGAAGCCGGCGCCCAGCATGGCAACGCGAATCGGCTTGTGTTGCTCCTCGCGCGCTTTCAACGCATTATCAATTATAATCATTTTACTCTCCGTCGGCCAATTCCCGTCAAGAAACAGAATTACGGCCACAATTGTCCGCCTGAAGAAACAAGCTGATGTTCATAAACTCATGCGCCGTTTCAACCCTGGCTCAATTTCGTCAAGTAGCTTCCACACCGTGTCCTTGTCAGATATTGCTGAAACCGGCAGCGGCCATTTCAGTCCGAGTCTGGGGTCGGCATGGTGCAGTCCGCTCTCGACTCCGGGTGTATAGAATTCTCCCACCTGATAGCTCGTTTCGGTCTTGTCACTCAACACCTGGTAACCGTGGGCAAACCGCTCCGGCACATATAGCGCGCGGCCGTTGTCTTCATTCAACTCGACCGATATATGCTGTAGATACGTGGGGCTTTCCGGGCGCAAATCCACTATAATATCCAGGATGGCTCCCCGGGTGGCGCGCACCACCTTCGTTTCTGGAGCAGGCGGGAATTGAAAGTGCATCCCGCGCACCGTGCCCTTCTTTATGTTGAAGGCGACATTGGCCTGGGCGATGACCGGTTTTAATCCGCGCGCCTCGAACTCTTTTTGGCAAAAGGCGCGGGCAAAAAAGCCGCGCGAATCTTCCCGCCTCTCCAAATCTATGATATAGGCGCCCTTCAGTTTTGTTTCAGTAAATATCATGGCTACGGTCTCAACAATGCGTTCACTTCATTACAGCCAGACGCGGCTTTGGTGTGCGTCTGGCTTCAATCAATATTGGCGATGCTCGCAAAAGACAAGCACTCATTTGACCCTGCCCGTCCGCCAAATTGGAGGGTGGATATCATCCCGGATTAAGGCAACAGCCCGTAAATGGTCAACCGGCCCTCGGAGGCGACGAACACTTTCCCGTTGACCACCAATGGAACGCTGAACTTCGCGGCGATATCCAGCGTGTCTCGCGTCCCGGCCTGATCGCTGCTGTAAAATTCAGTTGCGAGATTTGCCGGGTCATAGGCGCGGAGAATGCCTGGCGCCGTTTCGCCGAATTTCTGCACGCTCCACAGTATCCCGTTGGTATTGCCATTGGCGGAAATCGCAAGCGGGCCTCCGGGATAATTGTAGACCTCCGGAGATTGTGAGATCGGCGCGGTGGACAACAATCCGTTGCTTAACTGGAAGGCTGTAATGTTGTTGGCATCAGCGCTAAGGTAGACCGATCCGTTAAAATAGACCGCTGGAATACGGTTGCCGATTTCGTATGATCCACCGGGCAAAATGTCCGGCAGCTCTTGCACAATCTGGCTGTCAAAGTCCGGCATGAAGCCGCCCAAATTGTCACGGTTGAGCAAGTAGATTGTGCCTTCCTTGCCGCAACTGACCAGCAAATGCGGATTGGCGCCGCTTTGGTCTGGCAACAGCAGCACGCCACCCGATCCCAAGTCAACATCTCCTGTGTCCAAAGACTGTTGATTGTGGGGCGAGAAGTAATCCAGCACGGCGCCGCCGGTGCCGAGCCGCAGGACGCTGTCTCCATAATCGCCACCCGCAACATTTGCGTCGAATGTCCCGTTGCCCGTCGCGAAAAAGAGATTGCCCGCCGAGTCGGCGGCCATGCCTCCACCAGCCTGCCAAACGCCTCCCGCCCTGGCATTGGGGGTGCTGTTGAACACCATCACTTGCTGGAGGTTGGTTGCGTCGTATCCAAGCACCCATCCATGATATGTTTCTGGATTTCCGTGGACACCAAATCCAATGAAGACCACGTTGGAATTCAAGAGCAGGGCCGGACGCTGGTTTTCCAGCAACGGGTCAAAGTTGATCGCGCCGCCTTGTGACCCCACACCGTTGCCTGAAACGCTTGCCTGGATGACTACTGGCCCCCCAAACTTTTCGGCACCTGTTGTTATATCAAGCGCGTGCAACCTCTGGACGTAATTCGCCGTATTGCCAGCAATTTCCTTGGTCGCAGCCACCACAAACAACGTGCCGGTCGCCGGGTCAATCACCGGGGTTCCGGTGATGCCAATTTCATTCGGGATGTCCCAGGTTTCGCCGGTGTCGGCTGGTGGAACGGTCGTTACTCCCGCCGCGGGATTGATGAAGCTCACCTGCCAAACCGGATTGGTGCTCAATCCGTCCGCATCGAAGGCATACACGCTGTCGTGTTCCGTTTCGACAAAGACGAGATTGTGAAAACCGTTTCCAGGCACGCTCACGTCCGCCACATAGAGGGGTGATGCAAATGAAATCCCGTCAATCGCGCAGGAGAAGAGCTTTCCGAATGTCGCCATGTTTACGTTGGTTGGAGTCAATACCGTTTCATCCAGGTTCTGACCGGTGCGGAAATTGTCGTTATGGTGCGTGAACACGCCCGGGTAATCAGTGATATATACAGTCGCGCTGGCCGATGTAATCAGATCCGTTTCCGTTGCGGTCACCGTGTGGGTGCCGGGGGCGGCCGGTGGCGAATAGAGACCCGTGCTGGTGATGGTTCCAGACAAAGCCGAGCCGCCGGCCACGCCGTCCACCGACCAGGTGAGGTTGCTGCCGTCGGCACTGAACTGCTGGGTTCGCGTGAATGTCAGCGCCGCCACTCGTGGAAAAATCGAAAGTCCTGTGTTGCCTTGGGCGATGTTCGAATACGGGCTTAAGTTGCCTGTCGCATCCACGGCTCTTATCCTGTAACTGTAGGTTGTGTTCGCCGCCAGGCCGGCATCCGCGTAGCCAGTTCCGGTGGCCGTGCCAATCTGTGTAAAAGTGGCGTTGCCCGCATCATCGCATCGTTCGACCAAGTATGCGCCAACACCAAGATTGGCGGAGGACGCGGTCCAGTTCAGGTTGATCTGTCTCCCGGCAGCAACCGTGGCCGTTAGATTGCCGGGCGGCGTCACGACGGTGCCGACGGGGACATTCATATCAGCTTGAATTTCCATTGCACTCAACGCGCGGTTGTAAATACGCACCTCATCAATCGTGCCTTGGAAAAACTGGCTGTAAATGCTGTCGCCGCCAATTTGAAGCGCGTTTGTCGAGGTCGCGATGGTTCCTGTCTGGGGCTGGCTCGCCACCTGCGTTCCGTTGACATACAACCGCGTCATCGCGCCATCATACGTCGCCGCCAAATGCGCCCACGTGTTCGGCGTCAATGGCACCGGCCCAAAAAGCACCACGTCTGCCGCCCCGAATGTGCCACCGATGCCCGGCACACCGCTCCCGTTTATCGTTGTCCCCTCCAGGAAATAGTTGTCGTTGCCCTTGTAGATAACATCGCAATACACGTTGTTCACCGTGACCGGATTCACCCAAGCTTCCAACGTCATCGCTGTGTTCAATTCCAGCGACGACGAGTCATTCACCGTCACCAGCGCGCTTGTGCCGTCAAACACTAGTGCGTTGCCGTATCTGCCCGATGCTGTCCAAGTTGCGTTGATGATCGTCCCGTTGTTTCCATTTCCAGACACATCAGAAACCGTCGTTCCCGCGCCCTCGTCAAATGGGTAGGCCGCCACCAAACCGGGAATCACCGCCGGCACTGTCGTGGCCACCACAATAAACTCCCGCGCCAGTGATGAATCGAGCGGACTGGTGATGGTAAACTGGCCGTCGGCAGAGAACACATTGGTCGAAATCCGGGTCCACAATGCCATCGGCGAAAGCGCCAGGTTCGTCGAAGCCAGCACATAATAGGTCGCATTCGACACTCCACCGGAACCGCTGACCACCAGATTTGATCCGGAAATTGTCACTGAAGAAATTGCCAAGCCCGACGCCCGAACAGAGGTCAAGCCCGCGGGCAAAGTGGAGATTGACAAAAGAACCGCCGCAAACCATTTCCTCCACACATGGCGGAATACGTTGGAATACGGTTTGTTCATGGCGCGGTCGCGCTGTTTCAAAATGTGCCCCCCCCAATTCCCATTTCCTTGGTCTGTAATTCTAGAAATAAAACACTGGCAGCCTGCGGAGCGGAGATTGTCGCTGACAACTGATTGGACGTCAGCGGCGAAGCAAGGTTGCCCAGAATGCTGTCAATCATATGGTTCGCGCCGCCCATTAAGAATTACTAAACGTCACCTGCACGCTGTGCTTGGCCTGGATGTTTTCAAGAGTATAGCTTGTGCCGCCCGTTTGCACGATGCTGCCGTCCAACAGCCAATGGTTCACCACATAGGTAGATTTGGGGTTGGCGGTAAATGTCAGGCTGGTTCCCGCGCCTGCCGCGAAGCTGCCACTGGGGCTCATGCTGCCGCCACTTCCAGCCGATGCGGTGATCATGTATCCGGTCGGCGCCGGCACCCAGTCTACACTATAAAATTTATGGCCCCGATTTGCTGCGTTAGTATCGGCGATTTCGACACTGTTCCCGGTGCCGGCAATGTTCGTCGCGATTGGCGACCAGGAACCTCCAGCCAGGTTGGTCGTGCTCTGTAGCGCATATACTTGACCCGAAACCGTGTTGAAAGTGATGACAAACCCACCATTGCTGGCGGTGATGGTGATTGTATCCGCCATAACCGGATTGGGATTTTCCGCCTTGAACGCCGCCACTTGCATGAGCCACGGATTTGAAGAATTCAGGCTGGCCGATGCGGCGCAAGTGCCTGGCGCGACCGCAATCGTCTCTTCGGTAATATCAGAATCTGGAACAGTAATAAACCCATCAAACCCGGCACCAGCCTCCGTAAATGCGTCTGAAGTCATGCCCGCCCCAATGATAAGTTCATTGGTTGATGTTATGGTCACCGGTCCGCTGTTTGCGCTTGTTCCGATTCCACCGGCGGAACCGCCGCCGGCGAAAACGTTTGACTGACTTAACCCGTAAAATTCAGCGGCTCGAAAATCAACAAACGCGGCATTCTGATTAAATTGAGCCGTAACCGTGTTGGTTCCGCCCCTAACATTGGCTGCATAGTATATGGCCTGGCTCAAACCGTTGCTGCGATACGTTGGAACGGCCACTTGATACGCATTCCCGGCGGAATCGCTGACGGCGCTGATGCTGGCGCTGGTATCATTCCAACCGATGGCAAGTATGTTGGCGTCACCCTGGATTTGTGCAAATGGATACGCAACTGAAACCTGGGATTGCGATGTTTGAGGCGTCGCATAATTTTGCTGGATCAGCGCGGGCTGAACCGGCACAGGCGGCGGAGATGTCTCCAGCACCAGCACCCAGCCCCCGTCCCCGTCCGCGTTGATTCCGGGCGGCGTGAAGTTGTGCAGGCCGGAATTGGTGAAAGGCGAGCCGCTGATTGGAATGTAAGCACCGCTGCTCGGATCATACCACCGCGCCACCGCCGAACTGCTCAATTTGCTCATGTCCACCGTGAACTGCCCCAAAACCGGCGTGTAGACAATCACCAAACTTCCGTCCGCCGTCCGCGCCGCCGTTAGATAATTGTTGTCGGCCACATATCCGCTGCCCGAATACGTTCCGAACCCTGCCGTTAAAACCGTATGATTGGTATCCGGCACCAAATTATACCACGCCCGCAGCGCAAATAATGCCGTCACGTGCGCCATCTCTGTTGCTCCCGGCGTGTCCAAATGCGCCTGCCACCCGCTCAAAAATGGCCAAATATAGTGATTGCCATACAACTGTCCAGCGCCTCCACTCAACAGCGCCCAGTATTCCTGCTTGCGCAGGATCGGTGCCGTGGTCACCGGCTCACCTGAAATCAGGGCTTCAAATTCATAGTTGGCCTCCACCATGAATACCGGCCCGTTGGTTGATTGTCGGCAGGCGTGAAGCACTTCGTCGTAAGTCGGATAGTATGTATATGCCGCGTTCAACCCGATGATGGGCGCCCAATTCGTGTCGTCCAGCGAACTGCTCGCGTTGTAATTAAGTTCCACCGTTTGAAGGTGGTTTGTGTCCTTATCCTTGATGCCCAATGCCACGGACGTTGCCACTGCGTCGTTGTTCGGATCGCTCCAGTTCTGAAAATCATTCCCGCTGATCCAGATTATGTTGGGGAAGTTTTTGTAGCGATTGCCCAGATATTGGCCATAGGCCCGGCAATTGATCGTGCCATTCGCAAGCATGGTGGTCAGCCAGCCGCCGGTCTCAATGGGATCGAGCATGACCTGAATTCCGTTCGTGGCCGCCATTCTGATAATCTGATCCACATACGCAAAGTAATTTTCATTCACGGTGGTCAGATCATAATTTGTGGTGCTCGAGATGGTGTTTGTAAATGGCAAGGTTCCATCCAACAGGCTGCCATCCGCCCGCCCGCCTGTATAGGTGTTGCACAGCAGATTCACCCACAGGGTGTTGAATCCGTTCGTGGCGCGGTCGGCCAGATAAAACGCGGCGTTTGTTGCCGAAAGATTCACAATCAGGGCTTGCGGCGAATCCCCAGCGATCAAAAATGGACTGTTGTTTTGATCCACCAAGTAGCGGCCATTGACGCTGATCTTGAGCGGGTAAACCGGACTTGCCACCGCAGCGGGTATAACCAAGGCAACAAACAGCCGCATTGCTCGGACCAGCCCGCCGGTTGCCGCGCCAAACCTGCTCTGGCCGACTGGAACTCGCCGGAGAGAAGCACCCTCCATTTTTTGCAGTCCCGTGCTCATTAGTCTGTTCGATTGCATGAATTCAATTTGCTGTCAGGCATCTTCAGTTGATGTTCGCCGGCGGATTGTAAATGTATGGCCGGTCTGGATGCGCCTGACGCAGTGCATCGGAGAGCTGCTGCACTTCTTCCGGGGTAATATCCCTGATCTTTCGAAAGACGAACAATTCAACCCGTGTGCTGGACTTCTCCACTTTTAGTCCGCCGTCAAAAGTATATGTGATTCCGCCCTCCAAAGTGAATTGACAGGGCAGCTTTTCAAATGCGGCGGCAATTCCCGATCCATCCAAAAATTCCCGTTCCGGCACCGCGACGATCTGCTGCTCGGCAGCGCTGAACACCGGCTGGGTCTGCGCGGGACTGGCAACAATCACATACCTTGCATGCAACAGCTCCACCGGAAAGCCGTCACGCTTGTCAATCTCACGGGAGTAATCCACGAAATCCGGGGTCTTGTAATGTTGATCCAACGACCGGTTGATCGCCAGCAGGGCCGAGGAATTGACGGTTGTGCTGGCCCCGATTACATAGACCTGGCCATAACCATAAGAAAGCAGAATCTCATCCATCGTCTCGCCGAGCCGCCGCCATTCGGCAAGGTCGCTGCGGGAGAGCGGCACCCCGTCCACAATTCCAATCAATGGCCGTAACGCGGCGGGCGCGGCATTTGACGCGGGCGTAAAGGACAGAATCGTTGCCAAAATACCCACTGGGATCAAGCATGTTGCCAGGTGCCATTGAAATTTCTGAAGTCCGACTGCGACGAAGAGGGCGGCCCACGGCAGCATCATGGCGAGCAGCAAATAATGGTGTTGCGGACCGAAATCCTGCGTGTGTCCAAAATTGGCAACGGCCCCCACGAATTGCACGGTCTGAAAGACAACCAATTTGCGAAGGTGCGGAATCCAAAAACCATAAGCCAGGCCTCCAAGGAAAAGCAGGATGAAAACTATACCTGGGGATGAAAAGGTATTACCGAGAAACTGCCACAAGGTTTTTGACACCCCGAAGGCCGCGTAACGATCGGCGAAGTTGTAAGACAGAAGCTCCCGGACGAATCGGGGCGAGACTACAAACATCAACGCGGCAAACGCAAAGGCGCTACCGCCAGGCACGACGAAGAGTCGAAAAATCACCGGCCAGCGCAAGCCGTTCCGCCTTTGCTCGAAGGCATCCCAGAGACAAAGCATCCCCGCCGAAATCCAGAACCATAATATCCAATACAAATACCAGCGTCGAAAATACACCAAGCCAACGAGCAACATGGCGATAGCCAGCCAGGCAAGCGCGTCATCCGTTATTGAGCGTTGTTTTTGCTGCCAGCGGACGAATAATACCATGACCAGAAAGCAAAATACCAAGCCGCCTCCGTCAGGATAACCGCGAAGCAATGGAAGCCACAATGCCGGAGTCAGCAGGGCCATCAAGGCGCCGGCGAACCATGCCGCAGGCTGGATTGCATTGACGCTAAAACTGGCCTCCTTATTTTTCAACACGGACACCAGCCAGATCAACAGCAGCAGCGCAGGCACGAGATACAAATTGCCGTTGGCCATGATGTAAGCGGTTCTCGAAAACGAGAACAGATGCAGCTTGTCACCCAAGGCGATCGCAATGGCTGCGGGCACCACGGGTTCGGCTGTGTATTCCTGGTCCCGGATGGATCCCAGCACATCATGGACGAACTTCATGTGAGTTGACGTCATATAATATTGCTCGAACCGCCCGCAAATGCCCCAATAACAGTCATAATCCCAGGAATAAAGAGTGTGTTCATGGCGAACGTAGGCAAACAACGCAACATTCAGCAGCAGAACGCAGCCAATGCCCCATCCAATCTTCTGGCGGACACCGTAATTCATAATAATCTCTTTACAGGTTTAACGAACCGGGCACCTTTTCGATTCGGATGATAAACCGGGGATGCGGGACCCTCTCTTCAAGCATCTTCGCGCCAGAAAAATTCTTCGTTGATTTGCCGCGTGCGAATGAGATACTCAAGCTGTTTCAGCCGGGTAAAAGTCCGGTGCTGGAAAACTTCCTGCGGCATATCAATTTTCTTGAATAGAGCAACAAGCTGTTGTGCTCCTTTTCGCGCGTCCCAAGCACAACTAAAGCCCGGCAAGTGCTTCCGGATTTTTTCAAAGGAAACCCGATAGCTGCGGTTATCCTGACCCGGAGCACCGAACGAGAGCTGGCAGCCCGTGAAAGTTTCCGCCACAACCCCGGCAATCTCCTTCACCCGATAATTAAGCTTCGTATCGCCGACATTAAAAATCTCGTTATGCACCGCTTCACGTGGTGCCTCCAGCACCGCAACGATGGCGCGACAGATATCCAAACCATGAACCAGCGGACGCCACGGCGTTCCATCGCTGGTCATCATGATTTTTCCGGTTGTCCAGGCAAGGCCGGCGAGATTATTCAGCACAATGTCAAATCGCATATGAGGTGACGCTCCATAAGCGGTGGCATTTCTTAAAAACGTTGGTGAGAACTGTTTGTCGGCCAATGGCTTTACGTCGCGTTCGACCCAGGTTTTGCAAATCGCATAAGCGGTCTGCGGATCTGTTGGCGATGTTTCATTCACATAGTCACCTTCAGCAACTCCATACACACTGCAAGATGACATATAGACGAATCGTTTGACGCCGGCTTGGCGGGCCAGTTCAGCCAGCCGCACCGATGCTTTATGATTGATGTCATAAGTGATGGTCGGAGCCAGTTGTCCTATCGGATCATTCGACAGCTCGGCCATATGCACGAGGGCATCCATGCCGTGAAGGTCGCCGACTTCGATCTGGCGCAGGTCTTTGGCAAGCGTCATTGGCGTCGTTGCTCCGCTGCGATAAAGGGTTCCCTCTTTGTAGAATCCTGTGTCTATCCCGATCACATCGTGTCCGCGCCGCAGAAGTTCCGGCGCCAGCAACGATCCCAGGTATCCTTCACTTCCTGTTACACATATTCGCATAATTTTCCTTTCAATCATTCATCTTCACAATCTTCACAGGCTCATGCTCGGGAAAATCCCGCAGCTTTTGGGCTTCGGATGGCGAGGCCACGGAGACTTCAGAAACCCTTTCGAGCCAGATTTCACGCCAATACGAATATATTGCCCTTGGGCAAAACATTCTGCAATTGCTGTAGCGGGATTGACAAAACACACCCTCTAGAATTATGGATTCATTCCTCATTGTTACCATCTTTCCGGATTTTTCATCAATTATTTTGCCGACCCGTCTTAGCACACGGTAAGTGCCGCCACAAAACGGAACCATCTCGGCATCAAAATAAAGCCCCCGGTTTTTGCTCGCCGTATTCAAAGTCTTTAGTATTTCCTTGTGCGATTTAACACGCACGAGTTCCCCGGGCTGCAAGTTTAGAGGATGTGTCGGCGCTGGTGTCGGCTTATCCATGGGAATTGTTCCCGTGTGCCTGGGGAATAAAGTTCCCCGCCAAAAGGGACGGAACGTGTCATAAAACCAGCGCATTACAGGCCCCAGCCTCAAACGCGATACGCTTAATCTGTAGAAGCTCGCATAAATTCCACCTTTGATAATTTGCCACATTCCAACATTTCCTGACGTGTAATCTTCAATGTATTGCCGAACATCCCACCAGCAGAGCCGTGTCGTCGCGTATGGCAACTGGGTCGCCTGGCAAATGTAGGTTGGAGCCTGTTCATTTTGCTGGCCCGGCGTGCGGGTGCCAGCCCAAACATCCTGTTCGGAGCAGCCAGGATTTCGCCGGGTGACGACGCGTTGAACCGCCATGACATTTTGAGGGGGTTCCGACTTGTCATTTCCGTTTTCGACCCGTTTCAACCAGGCCTGTTTCCAAAATATCAAGCAGCCCGCCTGACATTCGCCATAACCCAAGCCGGTGCAGCGCGTCTCCAAGTGGACGGCGCCAGCCATACGCCGTCCGCGAACCGGGAAAACCGTGTCGCATGTCTTGTGCGCCCGCTTGCAGACCTTGAATCGTCTGCCACAGTATTGAAACATCTGCGGCATAAACGGGAGTCCGTCCAACTGCCCCTGCTTGTCCAGCGTTGCCAGAATCTCCTCCTTGCTGCGGACTTCCACCCAATTCCCGACTTTAAGTTTTGCCCCCATATCAATCGGTTCACAGTAATACTTCTCGCGGCGACCCGCGGAAAAGTCTCTTTAAGCGCGTTCTGAAGGCTATCTGGTTCCTATACAAGCGGCACTCCCTCGGAATCCACGCTTCGAAAACGGTCAAATAACACAGGAATCGTTCTTTCACAGGCAGCCGCGCCCTCATTATTGAATGAAAATACTCCAGGGCCAACCGCAACCTAGGCGGAATGGCCATTTTAAGTCCTCTTTGGGAAGGGTCGAACCAAGCGCGCAACTCGCGCGGCTTCTTGTTGGCCGTGGTGGATATGCCGGGATGTTTTCTTCGCTGAAACAATATTTCGGGCAATTCCCAAATTTCACCCATCAATGCGACTTCCACCAACAGAACATAGTCTGTCGCAGCGAACGGCTGTATCAAACGGGTTCGCCTCAAAGCATCGGTTCGGAACAATCCGAATTGTGCGGGCGCCCACAGGACATTCCGGAGCACGTCGCCAATGCGCCGGTGTGGTTGCGCGTGTCTGGTGTCCAGACTCTCGGCCAGCTTGTAGAGGAATCTGCCGTTTTCATCAATGGCTTCCGCCTTGGGGGTGACCAACACCACTCTGGCCGGAGCGCGCTCGATTGCTTCAATGCAGCGCCCAAGAAAGCCTGGCAGATGCACGTCGTCGTGCGCGGCCCACTTGAAGTATTCGCCCCGGGCCAGCTTGACCAGACCATTGAAATTGGCGCTGGCGCCGACATTGGTTTCATTTCGATAATATCGGATTCGAGGATCTTTCGCGACATACTCCCGGCAAATATCTTGTGTCGTGTCCGTGGAAGCATTGTCCGAAATAATCAGTTCAAAGTCGCCGCAGTCCTGCCGCAGAATGGAGTCCAATGCCAAACGTAGATAGTTCTCTCCGTTATAGACGGGCATACCGATGCTTATTTTGGGAGCGGGCGCGGCCATTTTACAACACGCCAGTTCCTTGGCCCAAATCGGGCTGACTGCGTTGAAACACGTGCCTGGTCAAATCCACAAAAAAGTCCTTCTGCCCCATTACAATCAGCAGAGTCCAAGCGTAAAGTCCAAGAACCAAAACAAGACCAAGAATCAACAGTGGAAACGGGGCCAGCACTTCCCCAAGAGCAACTCTAAATGCCAGCCCGGCCACCGCCGCAAGCAGTCCAGCCAGGATCGGTGGTTTAATCGCTCTCAAGATATCAATAAATGTAATCCCGGTTCCATATACCGCCCAGATGATTACAGGAGCGGTCAGGAGTGTCATGACTATTGAATAGCTCAAGGCAACTCCCCTTGGCCCGTAGCGTAATCCCATCAGAATGGCGATAATCACCAAGGGTGCAATTAACAGCGACATTTTGAAGCTTCGCACAACCCGGCCGGTTGACACGAGGAACCAGCCAAACGGATTGATCATGCCGAACGCCAGCACCGTTGGACCCAGCAACCTGAATATTGGAGCCGCCACATCCCATTTTGGCCCAAGCGCAACTCGAATCATTTCTTCCGCAAACAGCATGCAGCAAATTGTCGCTGGAATGCTCAAGGATACGACTGCCTTGTAGACTTGTAGAAATGAACTGTTCAAGCGATGGCGGTCGGCCTGAAGCCGGGAGAAGGCGGGAAACGCGACGGTGTAGATCGAAGAATGCAGTTGCGTGGTCGGCAAATTGACAAGCGAATACGCTTTTCCATAAAGGCCCAGCGCCACCGCGCCCCAAAAACGGCCAAGCAAAATCTTCTCCACGTTGTATCCCACATACACTATCAAGTTATTCAGCGTGAGGATTCCGCCAAAATGCAGCGCTGACCGGAGCCCGTATCCGCGGCGCGGGATTCCCGGAATCCATCGGACGGCAAACCACAACCCGGCGACGGTGATTGCAGGTGCGGCAACCATGCTGCCAATCAATGCCACATAGCCACAGCCAAATGCCGCCATTCCAATTCCCACCGCCGAACTGACTATCAATGACGCAATTTGAATCTTTGCCAGGGCGACAAACCGCATTTCCCGCACCAGCAGGGCCGAATGCTGCACCCCAAGGCCGCCGATAAAAAATGTCGCAGCCGAGCCGATGGTCATCCAAATCAAACGCGGCTCATGATAAAAGGCCACCAAGATCGGAGCCAGCAATGTGACCAAAATTGCAAGCGATGAGCCCAGCGCGACGTTGATCCAAAAGAGGGTCGAAGTCTGCTCGTGGGTGATTTCATCGCGTTGAATGGTTGCCACGCTCAAGCCGATGTCGCCGAACAAGCCAACGACGCCTGTAATGGCGAGAACCATTCCCTGCAATCCGAAGTCCGCCGGGGTCAGTAACCGCGCCAATATCATTGTTGATCCTGTCGTAAGCACAAACTTCAATCCCTGCGAAACCAAAGTGACGGCGCCACCCCGAACAGATTTCCGCTTAAGTTGATCTGCTTTAATTGTGTCAAAGAATCCATTTCGCCGGTCCGGTTCCCCGTGTGCCGCAACTTTGGTCCCGGACTGTTTTGAGCGAGCAGGATGTTGAGTCGTTTCGAGCATGGGAACTTGAAACAATTGTGTTACTGCCGATTTACTAAGACGGAAGCCGCCCGCCAAATTGAACTGATCATCAAGAT
>CAYYWB010000015.1:0-25506 GCA_964475285.1 uncultured Bifidobacteriaceae bacterium
GGTGCATATCCGGCAACTCAATGCGGTCTTGCGGACGCTTCGGCCCGGCCACGCTTGGTTTCACCGTTGCGAGATCAAGTTCGACCAATTGCGAGTATTCAATCTGCCCCTTCTGCGGAATGCCCCACAGCCCCTGCGCCTTGTAATAATTTTCGTAGAGCCTGCAATGTTCCTCGCTGCGGCCGGTGGCGCGGAGGTAATTCACGCATTCGGCGTCAATCGGAAAGAAGCCCATCGTCGCGCCGTATTCGGGCGCCATGTTCGCGATGGTCGCGCGGTCCACCACCGGCAACGCCGCCGCGCCGGGGCCGAAGAACTCGACGAATTTGCCAACGACCTTGGTCTTGCGAAGCAGTTGCGTGACGGTGAGCGCGAGATCGGTCGCGGTGACGCCTTCGGTGAGCGCGCCGGTGAGATGAACACCCACCACGTCCGGCGTGAGAAAATAAACCGGCTGGCCGAGCATGCCCGCCTCGGCCTCGATGCCGCCAACTCCCCAGCCGACAATGCCGATGCCGTTGATCATCGTCGTGTGCGAATCCGTGCCGACGAGCGTGTCGGGATAAAAAATGGCAGATGGAAGTTGGGAGTCGGAGGATGGGGAAGACAGCACGCCCTTGGCGAGATATTCGAGATTCACCTGATGCACGATTCCGATGCCGGGCGGCACGACCTTGAACGTGTCGAATGCCTGCATGCCCCATTTCAAAAACTGGTAGCGCTCGCGGTTGCGGGTGAATTCCAAATCCAGATTCTTCGCCATCGAATCCGCGCGGCCGGCGAAGTCCACCTGCACGGAATGGTCCACGACCAAATCCACCGGCACCAGCGGCTCGATGATTTTAGGATTTTTGCCGAGCTTGGCGACAGCGCTGCGCATCGCCGCCAAATCCACCAACAACGGCACGCCGGTGAAATCCTGCAGCACGATGCGCGCGACCACGAATGGGATTTCCGCCGTGCGCGTTTCGTTCGGTTTCCAGTTCGCCAGTTCGCGGACGCTTTGCTCGCTCACTTTTTTGCCGTCGCAATTTCGCAGGATGGATTCCAGCACAAGCCGGATTGAAACCGGCAGTTTGGAGACCGGGCCGAGGCCGGCTTTTTCCAGCGCGGGCAACGAATAAAATTGTCCCTGTTTGCCGTTGCCGAGGTCGAATTCCTGCAAGGTTCCGGATAAATTGTGCGATGTGTTCATTTAATTTTCAAAATTACCCGCTGAAAATGAAGTTTGCCCGCCGATGTGTCAAGCGAAGCGAGTTGGAGTTCAGGCTTCAGACTGCCGTTCGGAGACAAGCTGAAGCGTGAATTCGGCCATTATTTCGCCGCCGGCAGTTCGCGCTGCAGCAATTCGGCGATGCGGAACTGGAGTTTTTCCAAATCCAGCGGCTTGGTGAAAAAGTCATCGGCCTGCGTCGCCACGGTGCGGCGGGTCACCTCGCTCGTCAGCGCGCTCATGAAGATGATCGGGGTTTTTTTGGTGGACGGCTGGCGGCGCAGGATTTCGCAGACGGACAGGCCGTCGAGGTCGGGCAGCAGGATGTCGAGCAGGATCAAATCCGGCTTGAACTGCCGCGCCTGGCTCAACGCCTGCACGCCGTCGCCGGCCACGATGAATTCGCAGCCCAGCCCGGCGAGGCGATATCGCACCAGTTCGATGAAATCGCGCTCGTCGTCCACAATCAAAATCCGAGGCACCATGCTGACAGCTTAAGCCACCGCCACGTAAAACAAATGGCAGCCCGGTTAAAGCCCGGTGACGAAATGGAAACGCGCGAAACGGAAATCCGGCCAAAAAACTTGTTGCGTCGCCACGTCTCTGGCACTTTCCCGAAATGCCAACGCGACAAGGCTCCATCCGATTGTTCAAGCTTTTTGGAATTACCGTCTATCTGCACTGGGCCTGGTTTCTTGCCGTCGCCTATTTTGTCAATCAGGCGAGGGATCATTCGACCCTGCTTTGGAGCGTGTTGGAATGTTTGTCGCTGTTTGCGATCGTGCTGATACATGAGTTTGGACACCAACTGGCGTGCCGGTCCGTTGGCGGGACAACTCATGACATTGTGCTGTGGGTGCTTGGCGGTGTGGCTTATGTGTCGCCACCGCAGCGCCCGGGCGCGACTCTGTGGAGCATCGCCGCCGGACCGCTGGTCAATGTAATCCTGTTTCCGCTGTTTTTGTTTTTGATGATCCTCGGAAAATCCGCCGGATGGGAAAAAACATGTCCCAATGCCGATAATTTTGTCGTCATGCTTTTTTCCATCAACCTCGTGCTGCTCGTTTTCAACATGCTGCCGATTTACCCGCTCGACGGCGGACAAATTCTGCGGTCGCTGCTCTGGTTTGCATTTGGCCAGGCCCGCAGTTTGATGATTGCCAGCTATGTTGGTTTTGTCGGCGTGGCCGGATTGGTCGCTTACGCCTTTTGGGCGCGATCCATCTGGATGGGAATCATGTGCGCATTTATCCTGATGAATTGCTGGGGCGGACTGATGCAGGCACGCACGATGGCAAAAATGGCGAAGGCGCCGCGCCGCGAAGGGTTTGCCTGCCCGGTCTGCAAAGCCGCGCCGCCGGTGGGCGCGATCTGGCGCTGCGGCAAATGCCGGCAGCCGTTCGACACATTTGAAACGCAGGGCGTCTGCCCGCACTGCCAGACCCAATATGCCGCGACCTCTTGCCCGGAATGCGGAAACCTGCGGCCCATCAGCGAGTGGATGACTTCCGCGAACGTCCCGCCGAAGCTGTAAATCTGGAGGGTTGCCGTGCCGGCGCCCCCGTCTTTCATTTTGGGACGGCGACACGCCGTCCCTCCCAAACATTTACTTCAGCTTCGCCAGCGTCCCCTTGACCGCCTCAAAATTCGGCAAATCCTTCGGCGTCGGCGTTTGTTCGCTGTATTGCACCACGCCGTTCTTGTCAATCACGAACGCCGCGCGCGCCGCCGTGTCGCCCGCGCCGGCCAGCATCGGGAACAGCACGTCGTATTTCCTGGTGACCTCCTTGTTCAAATCGCTGGCGAGCGTGATGCCGATTTTTTCCTTCTGCGCCCACGCTTCCTGCGCAAACGGGCTGTCCACGCTGACGGCGATGACGTCGGCATTCAGACTGGTGTAAGCGCCAAAACCGGCGGAGATGTCGCACATTTCCTTGGTGCAGACACTCGTGAAGGCGAGCGGAAAGAACAGCAGCACGGTGTTCTTTTTGCCGAAGTTGTTGCTTAATTTCACGTCCACCAGACCGGACGCCTGTTTGGATTTCAGGGTGAAATCAGGAGCTTTGGAGCCAACGGATATTGCCATAATCGTTTCCTTGTTTTTGGTTAAACTTGTTTTACCGCGGACAAATTTTCTTCATTTGGGCGCGTCTGTCAAACACGGAGTTGGAGTTCAAGCTTTGCCCGGTCTGAATAAAGTCTGAAGGCCGGACTCCTGCTACAACGCCGCCAACACTTCCGCCGCGTGCTCCTCCGGCTTCACCTGCGGCCAGATTTTTTTTATGCATCCGTCCGGCCCGATGAGAAACGTCACGCGATGCGTGCCAAGATATTTGCGGCCCATGAAGCTCTTTTCGCCCCAGACACCGTAGGTTTCCACAATCTTTTTGTCCTCGTCGGCGAGCAGCGTGAACGGCAGCTTGAATTTCTCCGCGAATTTGTCATGCGACTTCACCGGATCGGTGCTGACTCCCAGCACGACCGCGCCCTTTTTCCTGAAGTCCGCAAAATGGTCGCGGAACGCGCAGGCTTCCTTCGTGCAGCCCGGCGTGTCGTCCTTCGGATAAAAATAGAGGATGACATTTTTGCCCTTGAAACCGGCAAGCGAAATCTTCCCGCCGCCGTTCGTCGCCACGGAAAAATCCGGCGCGGCATCGCCTTCCTTCAATTTGAGTTGAACTCCCTTTGCCATAAATCAGGTCTTCGTCGGCGAACTTGCCGGATGCGAACCAAGCTGTTTCACGCCGTCCCAAACGTAAAGCAGCCCTGAAACGCCGGTGCAAATCGCCGCGCCAACCATCAAACACTTGACCCAAAGCGGATTCAAATCCTGGTCCCATTTCAGCAAAATCCAGATCACGACGAACATTTGCAGCACGGTGGCGCATTTGCCGCTGAAACGGGGGCGCACGGCGACCTTGCCGACGGTGAGCTGGATGACCACCATGCCGATCAAAATCAAAATGTCGCGGCCGATGATCGTGCCGGTGAGCCAAAGCGGAATCTGGCCGAGAAAAGTCCCGTGATTGAAGCTCAATGCGACCACGCCCGAAACCAGAAGCAATTTGTCCGCGAGCGGGTCCAGGATCGCGCCCAGTTCGCTCTTCTGGTTGTAGTGCCGCGCGATGTAGCCGTCCACGCCGTCCAGAATCGCCGCAACCGCAAACGACAGGATGGCGGCAAGCCAGTGCATTTCATTCCCGGTCTCGAAATAGTAAATCAGCTCGACGACAAAAAACGGAACCAGGAGGATTCGCAGAATCGTGATTTTGTTGGCGGTCGTCATCATGGGAATGTTTAGCGCAACGGCGCAAAGATGCAAAGGCGTAAAACGCGGGGAATTCAAATCACTTTGTTTCTTGCCAAAGGGGCGATTTCTTCGCTCAATTTTCAGCGCCAATGAAAAATTCATCTGACAAGCCGCTGGTCGGCATT
Organism: uncultured Bifidobacteriaceae bacterium; assembly: GCA_964475285.1. Lineage (GTDB taxonomy): Bacteria > Verrucomicrobiota > Verrucomicrobiia > Limisphaerales > UBA11358 > UBA11358. The sequence goes on from CAYYWB010000015.1 coordinate 4,649, forward strand.
TTGATGGGCAGCGATTCGGACTGGCCGGTGATGAAGGCCGCCGCCGATGCGCTGGCGGAGTTCAACACCGGCTCCGAAGCGAAGGTCATTTCCGCCCACCGCGACCCGCGCGGATTGGAGTCATACGCGAGCACGGCCGGCAAACGCGGCCTGCGCGTCATCATCGCCGGCGCGGGCGGCGCGGCGCATTTGCCGGGCGTGACGGCGGCGTTCACGACGCTGCCGGTCATCGGCGTGCCAATCGAAACCAAATCGCTCAAGGGCATGGATTCGCTGCTGTCCATCGTGCAGATGCCGCCGGGCGTTCCCGTGGCGACGGTCGGCATCAACGCGGCGCGCAACGCCGGCCTGCTGGCCGTGCAGATTCTCGCCGTCAGCGACGAGCGGCTGCAAAAGGCATTGACGGAATTCAAGCAAAAGCTCGCCGACGAATCGCGCGCCCGGAACAAGAATCTTTCTTGAACCGGCGCGATGGTTCAATGCCGCCGCCCGGATTGTAATTGACCGGCTCAAATTTGAGGGCCAGACTATCCGGGTTCACCACCCATGAGCCGCCGCCCGTGGCACGGAATCCAAAATGGACAAGTTAATGTGAAACATTTTACAAGCCTCCAACTTGTTTTGGCCTGTGTGCTGACGGGCATTGTATCGTCCGGCTGCGGACAGAAGCCGCCCGGCAAACCGGAAATTTCCAGCACCAATACTCCGTCATTGTCGGTTGCAACCGGAACATTCGCCGGCAGCCCGGCGGATTTGCCCGTCATTTCAAATTCCATTCCGGTGCGCACAATCAGTTCTTTGAATGTGAACGTCCCGGCCGGCGCCCGCGATGCGATGGTGCGGTTGCGGGGAACGGTGCTGGATGAACAACCGGGTGAATTCATCGTAATCCATGACTTGACGGGAACGATTTTCGCGGAAACGCATCAGGCCGACCTGCCAAAAGTAAGAGAGCTGGCTGATTTGCAGGGACAGCCGGATTTTGACATTTATCCGGTCAGCCTGAAAAACGTCGTGGCCGTCCCGGTGGCGACCGGAGGCTCGACCAACCAGGCGGCTTCCGCTGTATCAGCCAGGCCGGCCAGTCTGCCATTGCTGACCAACGTGTGGCAGATCCGCGATTTGCCCCCCGAAAAAGCGGCGTGGCATTATCCCGTCCGGCTGCGCGCGGTCGTGACCGTCAACGCCCATTTCCAGGATTATTTTTTCGTCCAGGACAACTCGGCTGGAATTTCGGTTCGGATGCCGCGAATTTCCTCCGGGCTGAAGCCGGGCGATCTGGTCAATGTCGAAGGCGTGAGCGATCCGGGCCGTTTTTCGCCCATTGTGCTGGCCACCAATGTGACCGTGCTCGGCACGGCCCCCCTGCCGGAGGCGCAGCCGGTGACGCTGTTTCAACTGGCAACCGGCGAGGAAGGCAGCCAGTGGATCGAAGTGCGCGGCGTGGTGCGCTCGGTGACTTTCACCAACGGGATGGCGCGGCTCAACTTGAGAGACTTGAGCGGCACGATTCCCGTGAATGTTCCGGCGGACCGCGAGCCGGCGAACTTGCTGGACGCCATCGTGCGCATCAGGGGTGCCTGCGGATCGGAATCAAACAGCAGGCGCCAGTTCATGGGTTTTACAATGTGGGTGTCTTCCCTCGCGGATGTGCAAATCGAAGAGCCTGGTGTTTCTGATCCCTTGAACCAGCCGGTGCAGCCCATCGCCACCCTGGACCAGTTTCACCCGCGCCAGACGTTGCAGCACCGGATCAGCATCGGCGGCGTTGCAACATTTATTGACACGAACTTGAACTTCTTTTTTATCCAGGATGCGGATTCGGGCGTGAGGGTGGAGACGGCGGGGAATCGTCAAGTCAAGCCGGGCGATTATGTGATCGCGTCCGGCTATCCCGGTTTGGGAAGTTACGGCAACCTGCTCCAGGACGCCGTCTTCAAGGTGATCAGCCAGCGTCAAATGCCGCCGCCGCGCCAAATCTCGAAGGACAATCCCATTGATCCGCGGTTGCATGACCGCTGGGTTCAAGCTGAAGCGCGGTTTCTGCATTACAGTAAAATCGGCGATGTGGATACGCTGACCCTCCAGATCGGCAACAAGGTTTTTGACGTCCGCATCATCAAGCCGGTTTCAGCCCGGATCAGAAATCTTGAGTCCGGCAGCCTGCTTCAGGTCGCCGGCATCTACCGGGTGCTGTCGGATGAAGCGCGTGTGCCCAAGTCGCTCCAACTCGCCGTGCCGTCGGAACAGGACATCCAGATTCTTGAAGAACCGTCATGGTGGACGGTTGAGCACACCGCCGCGGTGCTCGGCGTCATGTCGGTCGCCATCGGGGCGGCGGCGCTTTGGGTGCTGCTGCTGCGCCGGAAAGTCCGGCAGCAGACGGCCAGCCTGCGTCAAAGCGAAAGCAAGTTCCGTTCGCTGGTCGAGCAGTCACTGGTGGGCGTTTATATTCTTCAAAACGACCGGTTTGTTTATGCCAACCCGCAACTGGCTGAGATTTTTGGATATACCCCGGAGGAAGCGGCAACCCCGCTTAAATTGGATGACGTGATCATGCCGGAAGACCTGGCGTTGATGCGGGAGCAAATCCGCCGGCAGATTGCCGACGAGATTGATTTTGCCCATTATTCCATCCGGGGCCGGCGCAAGGACGGCTCCGTCATCCACCTTGAAGTGCTCGGCAGCCGCGCTGAATCCGGCGGCCAGCCCGCCGTGCTGGGCATGGCGATGGACATCACCGAGCGCAAGCTGTCCCAGGACAAAATCGCGGAGCAGGCGCGGATGCTGGATCTCGCCAGCGATGCCATCGTGGTCTGCAACCTCGATGACCGGATTCTCTATTGGAATCAAAGCGCCCGGCGTATTTACGGCTGGACAGCGCAGGAGGCCGTCGGCGGCATCGCCTTTGAAAAGTTGAGCGTCAATCCCGCGGACTTCCAGAGGGCCAAGAAAAACCTGCTTCACGACCGCCAGTGGCAGGGCGAATTCAACCAACACGACCGCCAGGGAAAGGAACTCACCGTGGCCGCCCGCTGGACGCTCGTCCACAATTCACAGGGAAAACCCGGCTCAATCCTGGCCATCTACACCGACGTCACCCGGCAAAAAAAAATGGAGTCGCAATTCCTCCGCACACAGCGGCTGGACAGCATCGGCGTCCTCGCTGGCGGCATCGCGCACGACCTCAACAACGTGCTCGCCCCCATCTTGATGTCCGCCCAACTGCTGGAGACGGATCCGGACGCCCCCGACCGCGGGAAATTGATCACAAACATTCTCAACAGCACCCAGCGCGCCGCCGACCTGGTCAGGCAAATCCTGACTTTCGCCCGCGGCACGGATGGACGCCGCGCAGCCGCGCAGCCGCGCCAGTTGCTTGAGGATCTGCGGAAACTTCTGAACGAAGCCCTGCCAAAATCCATCAGCCTGCGCATCAACTGCGCCCCGGATGCGCCGACAATTGACGTCAATGCGACCCATCTTCATCAAGTTTTAATGAACCTGTGCATCAATGCCCGCGATGCAATGCCCAACGGCGGGGAACTGGCCATCTCTGTTGACAACGCCGAACTGGATGGGCATGACGCCGCCACAAACGAAAAAGTCAGGCCCGGAGCGTATGTCGTCTTCAGCGTCACGGACAATGGCGTCGGCATAAACCCGGAAATCCGCGACCGGATTTTTGACCCCTTTTTCACCACCAAGGAAGTCGGCAAGGGAACCGGACTGGGGCTTTCCATCGCCCTGGGAATCGTCAAAAGCCACGGTGGCTTCATCAACGTCCAAAGCAGTCCCAACCACGGCTCCTGTTTCAAGGTCTATCTGCCGGCCCAGACCGCCGCCCGGCCCGCCGACAAAACACCGGACAAAGAAACCGGTGCCTTTCGCGGCAACAACGAACTCATTCTGGTCGTGGATGACGAGGCGCCCGTCCGCAACATTGCCAAGCAGACCCTGAATATGTTCGGTTACTGCGTCGTCACCGCCAACAACGGCGCGGAAGCTGTCTCCTGCTATGTCCGGCGGAAGGATGAAATCGCCCTCGTGCTTCTGGACATGATGATGCCCGTCATGGACGGCCCGGCGACCATCCAGTCCCTGACCAAAATCAATCCGGGAATCAAAATTATCGCCGCCAGCGGATTCACCAAGGAAGGCCATCTCACCAGCCCGGCAATCCGCGCTTTTCTTACCAAACCCTACACCGCCGAGACAATGCTGAATGCCATCCATCAGGCATTGCACCCGGATGTTACCGCCCACGAACCGGTTGCCTGAAAATACCGCGGCGCTTTGCCGGTGCCGGCCAATTTGCTATTCAACGGCAAACTGATTTGATATTTTCCGGGCCAGAATGAGCAAGCAAAACAACGCTGTCCCGGCCACCCCGGCCCCGGTGCCGTCCGATTTCATCCGCGACATCGTGGCCAGGCACGCCGCCGAAAGGAAATATCCGCAGATCCACACGCGCTTCCCGCCGGAGCCGAACGGCTACCTCCACATCGGCCACGCAAAATCAATTTGCCTCAACTTCGGCATCGCACGCGAGTTTGGCGGCATCTGCAATCTGCGGATGGACGACACCAACCCGACGAAGGAAGACGTCGAATACGTGGATTCCATTACCGAGGACGTGAATTGGCTCATCAGCGGCTGGGCCGACGACAAGCTCGGTTTGAAGCCGAAAGGTGCAACGCCCGAAATTATCGCCGAAGAAGGCAAACGGGATTTTTATCTTCCCGCCGTCACCAACTCGGAACTCGGAACTCGGAAATCGGAAATCTTTGAGCCATTTTACGCTTCGGACTACTTCGACCAGATTTACGATTACGCGGAGCAATTGATCGAGAACAATAAGGCCTACGTTTGCGATTTGACCCCGGAGGAGACCGATGATTATCGCCGCAACGCCAAACCCTCTCCCTTCCGCGACCGCAGCGCCGCGGAAAATCTCGATTTGTTCCAGCGCATGAAGGCCGGCGAATTTCCCGACGGCAAGCGCTCGCTCCGCGCCAAGATTGATGTCGCCTCGCCGAACATCTGGATGCGCGATCCCCTGCTCTACCGCATCCGCCACGCCGAGCATCATCACACCGGCGGCAAATGGTGCATCTACCCGATGTATGACTTCGCGCATTGCTTGAGCGATTACATCGAAGGCATCACGCACAGCATTTGCACGCTCGAATTCGAGGTGCACCGCCCGCTTTACGATTGGATTCTCGAAAGCCTCGGCCTGCCGCGCCCGCTGCCGCATCAATACGAATTCGCCCGCCTTTCTCTCGGCTACACCGTCATGAGCAAACGCAAGCTCATGCAGCTTGTGAACGAAAATCTCGTCTCCGGCTGGGACGACCCGCGAATGCCCACGATTTCCGGCATCCGCCGGCGCGGCGTCACGCCCGACGCCTTGCGCAATTTTGCCTACAACATCGGCATCACGAAATACAACGGCATCACCGACGTGGCCGTGCTCGAACACGCCATCCGCGAGGACTTGAACAAGCGCTCCCTGCGCCGGCTCGCCGTGCTGCGCCCCATCAAGGTCGTCATCACCAACTTTCCCGAAGGCAAGACCGAGGAACTGGACGCCGTCAACAATCCCGAGGACGAGAGCGCCGGCAGGCGGAAGATTCCGTTCAGCCGCGAACTGTTCATCGAGCAGGACGATTTCAAGGAAGTGCCGCCGCCGAAATTCTTCCGGCTCAAACCCGGCGGCGAAGTCCGGCTCAAATACGCCTACATCATCAAATGCGACGAAGTGGTGAAGGACGACAAAGGCAACATCACGGAATTGCGCTGCACCGCCGACCTCGACAGCAAGATGGGCGGTGCCACTGCTGCGCGCAAAGTGAAAGGGACGATTCATTGGGTGAGCGCCGCGCACGCGATTGACGCCGAAGTGCGCCTTTACGACCGGCTCTTTACCGAAGCCGAGCCGGAGAAGGACGGGCGCGATTTCAAATCCGTGCTCAACCCGCACTCGCTGGAAGTGGTGACGGCCAAATGCGAGCCTAGCCTGAAGGATGCGAAGCCGGAGCTGCGTTACCAATTCGAGCGCCTTGGATATTTTGCAATTGATTCCGACTCAAAACTCAAAACTCAAAACTCAAAACTGATTTTGAATCGCACCATCACGCTCAAAGATACTTGGGCCAAAGAAGCGCAGAAAAGTTAAATGCCCACGACCCAGCCAACGATTTATCTGATTGCCGGTTGCAACGGTGCGGGTAAAACCACGTTCGCCAGAGAATTTCTCCCGCACGAAGTCAACTGCCTCAACTTCCTGAACGCCGATTTGATAGCGCAAGGCCTTTCACCTTTGAACACCGGCGCAGCGGCCATTAAAGCCGGACGACTTTTGCTCGCTGAATTCCGCACGTTCGTTGCCGGACGGAAAACATTCGCGTTTGAAAGCACGTTGAGCGGCAAAACCTATGTTGGGTTGTTGAGGCTCGCACGGGAAAATGGTTTCCAAATTCATCTTCATTACCTTTGGTTGCCCAATCCGGCCATCGCCATTGCCCGCGTGCGCGAGCGCGTGAAGAAAGGCGGACACAACGTGCCGATTGCGGACATCCGCCGACGTTTTGGCCGCAGCCTGCTGCATTTTGTCCGCGACTACGCGCCGATGGCCGGCCGCTGGGCAGTGTGGGATAATCAGACCAGTCCACCACACCTCATGGCGCAATCCGAAACTTGCCCGCAAGACCAACTTAAAGTTATACTTGGAATGTCATGAAAAACGGAAACGGCAAGAGAGACGATTTCATCGCCCCGGCGCGGCGCGCGTTTCGGCGCGTGGCGCGGCAACTGCGCGCGGAGAATGCCCGGCTTGGCCTGCCGCTGATCCTGGGAGAAAAAGGCCGTGTGTGCTTCGTTCGCGCTCGATAAGGACACTTGGGCGAAGGAAGCGCAGAAAGCATGAAGCTATTATGAAATGCAAAATCGGATTCCTCATCTTGATTTCAACTATCGTTGTCGCACAAGCCGATCTTGTCATACAAGAACAGTCGACTGTTGGAAACCAGACTAACATTTACACCATATCGATAAAAATACACGGAAGCAAACTTCGTCAGGATATCATTGATCCTGCTGGTGGGAGGCCGATGACTATGAGCGTCATCGAAGACGGGAATACGGGGGATTCCGTTACTCTGATGCCCGAGCAGAAAACATACACGAAAAATGTGAATCGCCGGAATACTAAAGCCGCAGGTGTCGCGCTGTCAGAACCATTGGATACTGGCAAATCCGAGAAGGTGGGCGGCTATGATGCAGAGATTTATACATGGTCCACTCCCAGGCAATACTGGATTGGCACAAATGGAACAACCGAAGTTCTCTGGGTTGCCAAAAACTTTCCGGATTATGATAAAATAAAGCCATACTTTACCCAGTATGAACAAGCGAATGAATCCGCAATGGGCAACGGTAGGCCAAAAGCGAGTTCGTTGCCGGGCATGGTGGTTAAATTAGAAATGACTACCAGAACGCCTCAATTCAAATTCACGCAGACGTTCACGACCAAGCTGCTTTCGGCAAAGGAAGAACCTGTTGACCCCGCAATTTTTGAAGTGCCAAACGACTATACGGAATCAAAGTAGCCAACGATGCCTTCTCATCCGCCAACCATGACTACGACCAACAAGTAAGCGCCTGACGACCTGTTCAAGGAATTTGCGCTGACCAGTTGACGCGTTGTGGAGTCGTGGCGGCGTCTCGGCAGAGCGCCGCTTCATCTTCTCAATTTCCGGCTTTCTGCTGAAAGCCGCCACGTTTATTCATGGCGATGTTCACCGGGGACGTTGTCCCCGGCTAATTTCCGTTGTCACTCCGCGACTTTGCGCCGTCGGCGTTGATGCAATCCCGCACATGCGCACGGCGGCAGTTTTCCGTCCGGCTTGTTTTATTTGCCGGAATTCAACCGGATGTTCCACGTCACCTTGCCTGCGAGCGGATCGTTTGCGAGTTGGAAGCTGTTGCCGCTCCTGGTCAACGCGAGTTCATGCTGCACGTTGTCGGATGGCAGGCAGACCAGGCCTTTCGCCGTCGTCGCGTTTTTGGCGAAGACGACCAGTTCCAGCTTCGACCAGTCCATTTGCATCGTGGATTGCGCCAGCGCGATGTGCGGCAGCACCGTGCCGTCGCGCACGAGAATCACTTCGGGGATTGCGCCGGCTTCGATGTGCTGCCAGCCGCCGGAATAATCTTTTCCGCTCTGATAATCAATCCATGTTCCCGGCGGCAGATAAACGTCGCGGCTGGTTTCGCCCTGACGAAACAGCGGCGCGACCAGGATGCTGGAGCCGTAAAGATATTCATCATCCACGTTCCACGAGCCGGGGTCGTCGGGGAATTCGAGGAACAGCGCGCGCACCATCGGCAGGCCGTGGTCGGAGCAATCCTTCGCCTGCGCATAAACATAGGGCATCAGCCGGTATTTGAGTTCGTCAATCGTGCGGAACTCGTCCATGAACGCCTGGCCGTAGTTCCACGGTTCCTTCGGCGCGACACCGTGGCAGCGGCTGTGCGAACTCAACATCCCGAACGCCAGCCAGCGCGCGTAGAGATTTTTGTCCATGTTCGTCACCGAGTCCGCTGTGAACCCGCCCACGTCATGGCTCCAAAATGAAAAGCCGGAAAGCCCGAACGACAGACCGCCGCGCAATTCCGCCACCATGCCGTCGTCGGTGCTTTCCGCGTCGCCGCCCCAGTGGATCGGATAACGCTGGCTGCCCGCCCATGCGCTGCGCGCCCAGATGATGTTATCGCCGGTCGTCGCCTTGGTGATGTCGGCCACCGCCTTGTTGTAGCGCAGCGGATACAAATTGTGCTCGTAAAAACCGGTGCGCCCGTCGGCATAGAGGCCGTCCCACGGCGAGGCTTCGCCGAAATCTACTTTAATCGCGCCGACACCCATTTTCAGCAGGTTCGCCAGCTTGGCCTGATACCATTGGACCGTTTCGGGATTTGAAAAATCCAGCACGGCGTCTTCGTAGGGCAAATTTCCCTTCGCGTCGCGGACGACCAGATTTTTTGCGATGAGTTCGGGGAACAATTTGTTCTTCGGCACAAAATACGGCAGTTGCCAGAGCGAAATGTGAAAGCCTTCGTCCTTCAAATCCGAAATCATCTTCTTCGGATCGGTGAAACGGGTCGTGGAAAATTCATAATCGCACTGCCAGTCGGTCTCGAACCAGCCGGTGTCCAGGTGCAGCACGTCGCAGGGGATTTTGTTCGTGCGGAGCTGGGCGGCGATGTCGCGCACCTGCGTCTCGGCGTTATAGGTGCAGCGGCTCATCCACAGGCCGAACGACCACAGCGGCGGCAGCGGCGACTTGCCGGTGAGCTTGGTGTATTCGTCCAGAATTTCCTTCGGCGAACCGAGAAAGACAAACAAATCCAGCTCGTCGTCGCCGAGCATCAGCTCGTTGACGCCGGCGAAGGAGTTTCCGAAATCGCAGGTGATCGTCGAGGACGTGTGCATGAACATTCCGTAGCCGCGGCTGCTCATGAAAAACGGAATCGGCTTATACATTCCCTGATTCTGGATGCCGTTGGCGTCGTCCGTCCACAGCACCAGTTTCTGCCCGCGCTTGTCGAGCGAGGTGAAGGATTCGCCGCAGCCGAAAATTTTCTCGCCGGGCGAGAGCGTGAACGCCGCGTTCATGCTGCGTGAATAATCCGCCGCGCGCCGCACGAACGCAAACGGCATGATCGGCGTGAACGAAGACACGTTGTCCGAGGCGTGATCCGTTTCCGTCAGCAGCTTGCCGCTCGCGTCGCGGATGATGATGCGCCACGGATTTTCCATGATTGAAATGGAGCCGAACTGGCTGGTGTAACGGTGGCCGCCGTCAATTTTCGCGTATTGCCAGGAACCATCCTTCGGCACCGGCCCGGCGAGCATCAATTCCTCCAGTGGCTTGTGAACCTGCGGGCCGCTGGCCGCGCGGATGCGCAGCGTGCGCGGCGAAACGAATTCGATGGAGAACGGCAATGTCGGATTCACCGCGTATTGGTCCTCCGGAAATTCATTCAAGCCGACGGGCTTGATGACCGCCAGCATGTTGTCGAAGGCCTGCCGCGTGAAATACTCCGCGCGCTGGTAAGTGATTTTGCCCGACGCCGTCGCCGGATCGAAATCGGCGAGCTTGTCCGCCAGATAATACAGGTCGGAGAAATCCCTGAAATCCGGGCTGACGTCCACCGGGTCGTTTAACAGCGGCAAGGTCGGATTGGCGGCGGCTGTGGAAATGACCGCGCACAGCGCGACGAGGCTGGTGGAGAATTTTTGGAATGTGTTCATGGTTTGAATAAAACTGGTTCAGGGCATCACTTTGGCTGCATAAATTTTATGCGACGGAATTTGTGGAGAAATTCTGCGTATTGATCCCGGCAAGTCAAGCCCGATAATGTTCCGATTTAATTTTCTGCTGCGTTTTTCGCGCGATGGAAATTACCGCGTCGTGGCCGCCGATGCGATGCCACTGCTGAATCCAGTTCCAGCCCGGCAGCGGCGAGTCAGCGCCGAAAATGCAATCCCAAACGCGCGCGGCGGGGATTTCGGCATCGTGCGGCTGGGCAATGCCGTGGCCGGAAGCCTTGGCGAACGCTTCGCGCAACGACCAAAACCGGAGAATCTGCTTTTGCCGCTCCGATGTGGGAATAGTTTCCAATTGCGCGATCTGCCGCCGGTCCAAATACATTGCGGCGACGGGTTCCAGATTCCAATCCGTGCGAAGCACTTCCACGTCCACGCCGATTTCCCCTTCCGGCGCGATGGCCATTGCAAAAACGTTTTTCGAATGCGAGGTGCTGAATTCGCACCGCTCCGGGGACGACGGTGAGAGTTGCGGTTTTCCCAGGCTGGTTTCCACAAGGCAGAGCGATTGTGGCGAAACTCCAAGAAATTGACCGAGCAGAAAACGCCGCAGCGCCCGGCGGCGGATGAACAGTTGCCGATGTCGTTCGAGGCGGTAACTTCCGGCGCGCTGCAATTCACCAGCGGCGAGGACGGATTCGTCGCAATACGGCAGCACGCGCGGATCGTCGAGATTGCAGCACCACAATTGCAGACCGGGCGTGGCGGCTTTCGGCAGAATGCCGCACTCTTCCGTTTCCACGGTTTTACGGCGCTCTGCCGGGACGCCGCTGCGGCCGGCTGGGATTTGCTCACGCATGATTTGTTTCCTGACGCCGGGCCGGGATGCCCGTCCATCGCGTGTTGGCCGGCAGCGTCTCGCCTTTCATCAGGAGCGAAAGTTCGTCGAGCGACGCGCCAGTTTCCATTTTGGTGTCGTAAAGAACCAGCGTGCCGCTGCCGACTTTGCAGCGCGGGGCGATTTCGATGGTGCCCATTTTCATCACGCGATCCTCAAACAAATGCGTCTGGATGGTGCAATCGGCGTTCAACATGGCTTCGTCGCCGATGGTGGCGAGATCGAATTCGCTGAAATCCGTGGTGTCCATATAAACGCGCCGCCCGATTTTTGCGCCGAGCAGGCGGAAATACCAGCAGACGAACGGCGTGCGGGTCAACATGCCGAGCAGCCACGCGTCCGCCAGATGTTCGTGCAGCGCATTGATGAGTTCGTTGCGCCAGACGAAAGAACACCAGAGCGGTTTTTCGCCCGCATGGTAACGTCCGACCAAAATCCATTTCACCAAGGCGGTGAACAAGACCGCGACTATGCCGCAGGCGGCATAAAGCAACGGCAGCAGGCAAAACATTTGCCAGAGCGTGATGTCTTCCTCAATCAGGACCATCACGGAAAAGAGCAGGCTCGTCAGCGCGACGAAGCACGAGGATGGCAAAATGACGCGGATAAGTTCGATGATTGCGCGCAGCACTCGGAGCCTTCGCGGCGGCTTGTAGGTTTGCTCCTCGCCAAACGCGGCGCTGGGCTGGCGTTGCGGCAGGAAAATGGCGGGCGACCCCAGCCACGACGTGTCGGCGCGCATGGCGTCGGCGGCATCGGCGGGCGGTATGGACAGGCAGCCGATGAGACAACTCTCGCCAATCACCGCGCCGGGCGGCAGGACGGCGCTGTTGCCGATGAACGAGCGTCGGCCGATGTGATTGCCTGCGACGGTCACAAATCCGTCGCGCACCCGCGTCGCGCCCAGCGACACCGCGTCGGCGACGAAACCTTCCTCGGCGATGGACAAAAGGTCGGGCGAGATGAACGACGCCGTGGAAAGCTCGACACCCTTGCCGAGCTTCGCGCCGAGCATCCGATACCACGGCGGCAAATAGAGCGACGCATAAAGCGGTCCCAGAATGTCGAGGCTCAAGCGAAACGTTTGATCCACGAACCATTTCCGAAAATAGAAAACGCTGTGCAATGGATGCCGGCCCGGTTTCACCTGGCCCAGCAGCAGCCATTTGACGACGACAATTTCCAGCGCCAGCAGCACCACAAACGAAAGGCCCACGAATGGCGAGAGAAGCAAATACCAGTAGTAATCGTCCGCGTAGTTCAATTCGTTCATCGCGATGATGCCGGGCAAAATCGCGGAGACGACCAGCAGCGGAAAAATCAGCAGCCCGGCCGCGTGCAACATTCCCACCGCAAAATGCCGCCATTTTGCCAGCGGCTGCGCCGGGGAAGTTTGCGGCGCGCGACCGGACGGGCGAGCGGGCGAGCCGAGCCAGGTTTCGCCGCGTGGAATTTTTTCGCCGCGCGGCAGCAGTGACAGGTCTTCCAGCGCCGCGTCGTCCTCCATCACGGTGTTTTCGCGCAGGATGCTGCGCGTGCCGACGAAACAGCGTTTGCCAATCGTGACCGGGCCGATAATGAGCATTCCATTTTCAACAACGTAACCCCGCGCGCTGGAATCCACTCCAACACTGCTGTCGTCGCCGATGTCAAGCAGGTCGTAGATGGCGAAGTCTTCCGTGCCGAGGAGAACATTGCGCCCGATTTTCGCGCCCATCAGCCGGAAGTAGATGTTCAGCAGCGGCGTGCCGGTGAGATAGGCGACCGGCACCGCCGATTGGATGGCCGTCACGAACCACCATCGCAAATAGTATCCGCCCCACAACGGATATGCGCCGGCGCGATACCGCCCGATGACCAGCCATTTCGAGACGATGGACGCGAGCAGCATCAGCGGATAAAGAACGATGAAAATGGCCAGCGCGCCGAAAATGGCTTCGTGATAATCATAATCATCCTCGATCATCCAGGTGTAGGTCAGGAACGGCGCGAGCCATTGCAGCGCAAAGAATCCCAGGATGGGGCCGATGGCGACAAATTGCGCGCAGCCGCAGAGAAAATGCCTCGACCGCGGGATGGAATTTGTCTTGGCGGAAACCGGCGGCGCTTCGGTTTGGAAATTTTTCTCAAATTGCACGGCCAGCCGCTCGATGCTCGGATGCTGATAGACATCAAGCATCGAAAGCGATTGAAACGGCGGCTCCTTTCGCAATTCGGAAACCATCCGCGCCGCCAGCAGCGAGTGTCCGCCGAGATCCAGGAAAAAATCGTCGCGCACGGAAACCGGGAGCGGGGCGAACAATTTTGTCCACACCGCCGCGATGCGCTGTTCCAGTTTCGTCCGTGGCGCGACGGCTTCTGGCCGCGATTGCGTCGCTCGCCGGCGCGGAGGCGGCAGTTTGAGGCGGTCGGCCTTGCCGCTGGAAAACATCGGAAGTTCCTGAATTGTTTCAAACAGCGCCGGCATCATATAAACCGGCAGCCGCGCGCGGAGGCGGGTGCGGATGGCCGGCTCATCCGGCGGCGCGTCGCTGCGCGGGACGAGATAGGCGACAAGCTGCTGCACGCCGGGCGTGTCTTCGCGCAAGGCCACCGCCGCCGCCTGCACGCCGGGACATTCCAGCAGCACGGATTCGATTTCCGTAAGCTCGACACGGAAGCCGCGAATTTTCACCTGCGAATCCAGCCGGCCAAGAAAGTCAATTTCTCCGTCGGGCGAAAAGCGCGCAAGGTCGCCGGTGCGATATAGCCGCGAGGGCAATTCGGCGTTTTTCGACGACAGATTTTCGACAAATTTTTCCCGCGTCAAATCGGGCCGCCCAACATAGCCGCGCGCCAGGCCGATTCCGCCGAGGCACAATTCGCCGGACTGGCCCTGCGCGACGGGCTGCAATTGTTCATCCAGAATTGCCGCGAAATAATTCGGCAGCGGGCGGCCAATGGTGACGGGTTTGTTCGGATGACAATCCGCCCAGGTGGCGATGACGGTGGCCTCGGTGGGGCCGTAGGTGTTGACGACGCGGCGGCCCGGCCTCCACCAGCGCCTGACCAAATCCGGCGGGCATTGCTCGCCGCCGAGAATCAGCAGCCGCACCGGCGGCACGTCTTCGTCCATCATCGAAAGCAGCGTGGGCACGCACGAAAGCACCGTCACGCCCGCGTCCGCAAGCATCCGGGAAAGCCCCGCTCCGGCGTGGACCATTTCATCGTTGCCGACCACCAGCGTCGCGCCCGCGAAAAATGCCAGCCAGAGTTCCTCGACGGAGGCGTCGAACGCGATGGAAAATCCCTGATAAACCCGGTCTTCCGACCGCACCTGGAAAATTTGCCCTTCGCACCGCACGAGATGGCAGGCGCTGCGATGTTCGATTTGCACGCCCTTCGGCTGGCCGGTCGTGCCGGAGGTGTAAATGATGTAGCAAAGGTCTTCCGGCGTTTCGCCGGTTTCAGCGGCGCTCAATCTTGCGGCGGGTTGCGAGGCGATTTCCGTCCGGCATTCATCAAGAGCAATCATTTCGCCGTGGAAATTCGCCGCCTTGGTCGCGAGCGATTTTGTCGTCACCAGCGCCCGCGCCTGGCAATCCGCAAGAACGAAACCGGCGCGTTCGTCGGGAATTCCGGGATCGAGCGGCACATAGGCGGCGCCAGACTTGAGAATGCCGAGCAATGCGACGCAAACCTCCAGCGAGCGGGGGAGCAACATGGCCACACAGTCGCCGCGCTTCACGCCCCGGCTGCGGAGAAGACGGGCCAGTTGATTCGCGTGCCGCTCCAGTTCGGCATAAGTCATGCGCTCGCCGGCGCAGATCAAGGCGACATTTCCGGGATACGCGTCGGCCTTTTGCTCGAATAGCTCGTGCAAAAGTCCGGGCTGCAAAAGTTCCGGCAATGGCTCAAGCACGCAGACTGGGTTGTGGATGTTGTTGGTCAATTGTCGGCAAACAAATGACCCGTAAATCACGCATAACTTCAATCAAACGGGTCGAGCTTGTTGATTTTTAAGACGAATACCGGAAGGGAAAAGTTTCAGTGAACGCGCAATTGCTGAACCAGCCGGCAGCCTGAAAGGCTTGCGGAAAGCGTCGTGTAATTCAAATTTAATCTTGAATGCCACCTTGGATTCACAAGAATCGCGGGCGTCCAATGAAATGGAGGCGTCATGTCATCAATTGGGGTTGCCTGCTTCTGGCCGGCTGGTGGATTGTCAGCAATTACAATCACAATGCTTTTCTGAAGTTTGCAATCTACGTTTTCAAAGTGCTGGCATGGATGGTTTTTGGCGCGCTCGTCTATGAGCTTATCAGGCAAAACTTTTACAAATTTCGCTCCGACACCCGCGACCTCAAAAGACGGATTGACGCGATGGGCAAAAATTATGTCGCCCGGCGTCCCAATGCCGCCTTGATCATCGCCTTTTGCCGGCGCGGGAATTTTTATTGCAAAGGCTTTGGAAAAGTAAGCGATGCAAACCCCGATCCGCCGGACGCGCAAACGATTTTTGAAATCGGTTCGGTCACAAAAGTTTTCACCGCGCTGGCGCTGGCGAAAATGGCGAACGACGGTTCGGTGAAACTGGACGATTTCATCAGCCGTTACTTGCCGGAAGGCGTGAACAGCCCGAAAAGGGACGGCGTTGAAATCACCTTGAAAAACCTCGCCACGCACACTTCAGGATTGCCCCGGCTGCCGGACAATTTCTGGCCGACCGTCAAAGACAAACTGAACCCTTACGCCAATTATTCAACCCAGGATTTGTATGCCGGGCTGGCCACGGTGAAATTGCGAAGGATACCGGGACGCAGATCCAGTTACTCGAATTATGGCTACGGCCTGCTCGGGAAAATCCTGGAACTCAAGTCCGGCAAATCATACGAGGCATTGATTCAGGAAAGCGTCTGCGCGCCGCTGGGATTGAGGAACACAACCACGCAATTGTCCGAGGGGCAAAAACGGCAACTCACGCCGGGCCACAGTCCGGCTGGCGAGATCGTTCCCAATTGGGATGGCGATACGCTGGCGGGTTGCGGACGGATTCTTTCCAATGCCGGGGACCTGCTGAAATTTATCGAGGCGAATCTCGCCGATGCGGATACGGAAATATCAAACATTTTGCAGATGGCGCAACAGGTTCATTTCAAGGGACTCGCCCGCGACATCGGATTGGGCTGGCAGATTAACACGGGAACCCTCGGCGGCCCGGCACTCCACTGGCACAACGGCGGCACCGGCGGTTATGTGAGTTTTATCGGCTTCGACAAAAAGCATCAAACCGGCGTTGTGGTCCTTTCCAATTATGGCGCGGCGTTGGTTGGCGACACCTCCACGGATCAAATCGGCATGAACCTCTTGAAAATGGGCGATAAAATTTCCCTCGAGTGACGCAAACTGACTTTTAGGAAAATAGTTTTCGTCGGCAGCTATGCTGCGCAGTAGAATTCATGGAAAAGTGCTGGAACGGCCTGGCGAAAATTGAAATGATTGCCTCATTCAAATTAGTTATGAATAAAATCATTCGCTGGGGAATCATCGGTTGCGGCGACGTGACCGAAGTGAAAAGCGGGCCGGGATTTCAAAAGGCCGGCGGCTCAATGCTGATGGCCGTGATGCGGCGCGACGCGGCGCGCGCCCGGGATTACGCCAGCCGGCATAATGTCCCGCGCTGGTATTCGGATGCCGATGCGCTTATCGCCGACCGCGAGGTGGACGCCGTTTATATCGCGACACCACCGTCGAGCCACAAAGAATATGTGCTCAAGGTTGCCCGCGCCGGCAAGCCGGTGCTGGTCGAAAAGCCCATGGCTTTGTCGGCGGACGAATGCGAGGCAATGATCGCGGCGTGCCGGCAGGCTGGCGTGCCGTTGCGCGTGGCATACTACCGGCGCAAACTGCCCCGCTTTGAAAAGATGCGGAAAATCATCCAATCCGGAGTCATCGGCGAGCCGCGCGCGGTGGATGTCCGGCAGTTCAAGAAGCTGGATGCGCGTCCGGCGCAGAGTTGGAAGGTTGATTCTGCGATCAACGGCGGCGGATTTTTTGTGGACATGCAGACTCATGCGCTGGACTGGTTGCATCATGTGTTTGGGCGGGTGCGCGAGACCGGCGGAGTGGCGGTCAATGCCGCGCGCATTTACGGGGCCGAGGACACGGTGAGTTATTCGCTCCTGTTCGAGAACGGCGTGGTGGCGGGCGGCCTTTTCGCCTATTCCATCGCGCGCGAGGAGGAATCCGTCACCGTTTATGGTTCGGAAGGCGAAGTTTCAATGGGATTTTTCCGGCCTTCCGAAGTGCGGCTGGCGCGCGGCGGCGTGGAGGAGGTTTTTCAACTGCCGGATCCGCCGCACGTCCACCAGCCGTTGATTCAAGCTTTTGTGAACGAACTCAACGGCGGTCCGGCTTTGGACAGCACGGGCGGGACGGCGCTGGAGACCGCGCGCGTTGTTGACGAAATCCTGCGCAATTATCGCGCGGTTCCGCCGGTTCCGGCTTGAACCATTTCAATTCGCCACCGGCTTGGTCTCCGTCTTCAGTTTGCTCTGCGGCCAGTAGGGTTTGCGGAAGGCGTCGGTGAAATCGTAACCGTCCTGAAAATCGTCGCGCGTGTCCTTGTCGGTCTTGGCCAGCAGACCGGTCTCCACCATGTTGAAAACGATTTCGCCAAAATCGCGGCAGCTTGTCACGCCCCATTCCTCAAACACGGTCACGACCATCGGGCCGAATTGTTCGAGGGCGAACTTGCGGATGCCGCCGAGCAATTCCTGTCCGCTGACGTGGCGGATGGTGCCGCGGGCTTCCTTGCCGGCGGATTTCTGCGTGAAGTCGAGCGCCTCGCGGACGAATGAGTAGGCGTCGCGCGCGAAACGCCTGTCCTTCGCGAGGATTAAATCCACCGCCTCGTCAAAATTGATCTCTTGCATTTTTAAGGTCTGGCCTGCTGAATCGCTGCCGCTGGCGGATGTGCTGCGCGCCAGGTTTTCACCGCCAGGCCGGTCAGCAGCAAGCCCAGGACAACACAGAGAAATAACTGTTCCTGTTTGGTCAGGCTTTTCACGCGGTTAATGTAGCTAAAGAACCGGCCAAGGGCAATAACGTCTTGATCTCAATCATTATCGCAATCTTAATCCACTTCGCTCGGCGATCAGGATTATGAGTGAGATTAGGATTACGATTGGAAATACCGGCTTTGGCCTTGCGGCGGCGGAATGGTGTTTGTTAATCTGCTTTCACCATTATGGCAGCCATTGGCAGATTTCAAAGGGGCGGGGAAATTTTCCACGCCAAGGTTGTGGACGGCGAATTGTTCCGCCTGCGCGGCGACGTCTTCGGCGCGCCGTCCTTCGACCGCAGGCCGACTCCCCGCAAGGGCGTGAAAACGCTGGTGCCGGTGGCGCCGTCAAAAATCATCTGCGTCGGTTCGAATTACGCCGATCACGCGCGCGAAACCGGCAACCCGCTGCCCAAGGAGCCGTTGATCTGGTTCAAGGCGACGACATCGCTGCTGCCCGAAGGCGGGAAAATTGAAATTCCGTTTCCGGAACATCGCACGGATTACGAGGCGGAACTGTGCATCGTCATCGGGCGCAAAATCCGCAACGTCTCGCCCACGCAGGCGAACCGCTACATTTTCGGCTACACCGCGTCGCAGGACATCAGCGACCGGACGATCCAGAAAGCCGACGGCCAATGGGCGCGGGCGAAGTCATTCGACACGTTCACGCCGCTGGGGCCGCTGGTGGAAACGACGATTGATCCGAACGCGTTGAACATCCAGCTTTTCCAAAACGGCCAGTTGCGCCAGAACTCGAACACGAGCCAGCTGATCTTCAAGCCCGCCGTGCTCGTCAGCTTTATTTCAACAAACCTCACACTGCTGCCCGGCGACGTCATTCTCACCGGCACGCCCAGCGGCATCGGCCCGATCCAGAGCGGCGACAAGTTGGAAGTGAGGATTCAGGGACTCGCGCCTCTGGTCAACACAGTGAAGTGAGCAGGGCGGACATTCCGGCAAATCAGAATGTTTGCCATTTTTCAGAATTCCGCTAATAAATCCGCGGATGAAGTGTCATATCGTTATGAAAGAAACTTTTGACACCCAAACCAAACAACCATGAAGTTCAATTCATTCTTCAACCGGTTCTGCGATGCATCAACTCTCCGCCTCGCCGTCGTCACGCTGACCGCGCTGGCTTGGAGCAGCCCCGTCTTTGCCCAGCCTGATTACGTTTTCCACGTGGGCAGCGCCGGCTGGACGCCTTTGCATGAGGCGGCGTTGAATGACCGCATGGCTATGGCGGAATCGCTCCTGGCCAGCAATGCCGAGGTCAATGCCAAAGAAGAGATGGGCGCGACGCCGTTGCATGTGGCGGCGTGGCGTGGCTCAACGGACATGGTGGAGTTGTTGCTGACCAACAAAGCCGATGTCAATGCCAAGGCCAAGGATGGCAGAACGCCTTTGTTCATAGCGGTGGAATATGACCACGGGGAGGTGGCGGAATTGGTGTTGAGCAACAAAGCCGCCGTCAATGCCAGGCGGATGGGTGGCGATACGCCTTTGCACATCGCGGCGATTTTGGGTTACGAGGACGTGGCGGCATTACTGCTGACCAACAAGGCCGATATCAATGCCACAAATTACGAGGGAGCGACGCCTTTGCACTATGCGGCGTCTAACGGCCACAGAGAAGTGGTGGAATTGCTGCTCGCTGCCAAGGCCGATGTCAACGCCAGGGACAATCGCGGCAATACACCGTTGCGATATGCGGTCAATAATGGACACAACGTGGTGGGTTTGTTGCGCCAGCATGGAGGACAGGAATAATTGGATGACCTCAAGCTGCGCATGAAAAAAATCATCACGATTATGTTTGTCGGGATATTGTGTTCGTCTTCTGTTTCCGCGCAGACCAATCCGCTGGATTTGCCGCCTTCCCCATTTTCGCTGCCCGCCTCGACCGAGCCGCAATCGGCCTGGTATTTGCGCGATGCCGCGCGGGCGCTGGAACTGCGCGCGGCCAGCACCAACGCGGCGGTCATGCAATGGCTGGGCGAAATCCGCGACATGAAACAAAAGCTGGCCGGTCTGGAGGCGGAGGCCTGGCGGAAAGACCCGATGCTCCTGGCGTGCGACCAGTTCATCGAGAAGGCTCATGATTGGGTCATGGCAAAACACCAGGCCGAGATGGACGCGGAAGCCGGATTTTTCTTAGCTGTCACCAACCAGCCCGAAGCCGGGGAACGCCGGAAATTGGAGAACGATTTGTCGCAAATCATGAACTTGATTTTGTTGAAGGAACTCGGCGGCAACACCAACTTCGCGCCATTGATGAAATCCACGTTCGACAATCTGGAAATGATTCGCATGATGGACACCAATTCCACGGCCCATCCTGAACGCGGCTACTTTCCCTACTGGCAGCAGGACCGCTTGATCGGCTATCGCCAGACCAGTTCGGCGGTGCTGACCAATTCCTTCGCGGAAATCATGAAAGAGGTCGGGAAACGTTACGATTTGGCGCTGGCGCGGGTGGCGCAAATCCAGCGAACGAACAACATCCCGCCGGCGGCGCTGGCGGGCGTCAAATACGGCTGCCTCTACCGGATGCTCGATGGCGCGGCCCAGACGTATTTGGA
>CAYYWB010000016.1:0-24005 GCA_964475285.1 uncultured Bifidobacteriaceae bacterium
TGCTGTGGCGGCCTTATCACGAAATGAACGGCGACTGGTTTTGGTGGGGCGGGCGGCTGGGCGACAACGGGACGAAAGTGATTTACCGGCAGATTTTCGACCGGTTCGTCAATTATCATCACCTCGACAATTTGATCTGGATTTGGAGTGTGGACCGGCCGGCGCGGGCCGACCGGCAGTTTGTGGATTACAATCCCGGCACAAATTATTTTGACATAGCCGCGCTGGATGTTTATGGCAGCGACTTCAAGCAGTCGTATTACGACGACTTGCTGACGCAGGCGGCGGGCAAGCCGGTGACGCTGGCCGAAGTGGGGCCGCCGCCAACCGTGGCCGTTCTCGCGCAGCAGCCACGCTGGACGTGGTGGATGACCTGGGCGGGCAATCCCCGGCACTCGGACGCAGTGCAGGCGCTGTTTGATGATCCGCGTTCCTACAGCTTGAGCGATCCGGACTTCGTCAAGGCATTTGCCCCGACCCGCGCCGCCTACGGACTGCCGCCGATGAAACCCGTGCTGCCGCCGCCGGGCACGAATTAACATTGGCTCAATTTTCAAAGCCGCCGGAGATAATTTTTGGAACCGAAATATGCGTTACGGACATTTTGACGATCAAAACCGCGAATACATCATCACCCGGCCCGACACGCCGCTGCCGTGGATCAACTACCTCGGCTGCGAATCTTATTTCGGCATCATCTCGAACACCGCCGGCGGCTATTCGTTTTACCGCGACGCCCGCCTGCGCCGCCTGTCGCGCTACCGCTACAACAACGCGCCGTTCGATGTCGGCGGTCGCTATCTCTATTTGCGCGACAACGAAACCGGAAAATTCTGGTCGCCGTCCTGGCAGCCGACCCGCACCAAGCTCGACAAATACGAATGCCGCCACGGCATGGGCTACACAATCATCGGCTCGACCGCCAACAAGATCGAGGCGCAGACCACTTATTTTGTGCCGCTCGGTGAGACGCTGGAAATTTGGAAGTGCAAGATCACGAACCACCGCAAGAAACTGGCGAAGTTGTCGCTGTTTTCCAGCCTCGAATTCTGTCTCTGGGACGCGCAGGACGACAGCACGAATTTTCAGCGCAATTTCAGCACCGGCCAGGTGGAGATCGTGGACGGCGTGATTTATCACAAGACGGAATACCGCGAGCGCCGGAATCATTTTGCGTATTTCGCCTGCTCGGAAAAGCTCGCCGGCTTCGACACGCAGCGCGACACCTTCCTCGGCGCTTACCGCAGTTGGGACAATCCGGCGGCGGTGGCGCGCGGCAAGTCGTTCAACTCGGTCGCCTGCGGCTGGGCGCCGCACGGTTCGCATCACGTCAAAGTGAATTTGCAGCCGGGCCAGACGAAGGAAATCATTTTCGTCCTCGGCTACCACGAAAACGCTGTGGACAAAAAATTCAGCCCGCCGGATTCGCAGACGATCAACAAGACGACGGTGAAACCCGTCATTGCGAAATATCTCGACGGCAAAAATGTCGCCGCCGCCTTCCAGAAATTGAAGGAGAACTGGGACAACCTGCTGGGCGTTTATCGGGTGACGTCGCCGGACATCCACGCCAACCGCATGGTCAACATCTGGAACGCCTACCAGTGCATGGCCACGTTCAACATGTCGCGCTCGGCGTCGTTTTACGAATCCGGCATCGGCCGCGGACTCGGCTTCCGCGATTCCAACCAGGATTTGCTCGGCTTCGTCCACATGGTGCCGAGCCGCGCCCGCGAACGCATCCTCGACTTGTCCGCCACGCAGCTCAAGAGCGGCGGCGCGTTCCACCAGTATCAGCCGCTCACGAAACGCGGGAACGACGACATTGGAAGTGGTTTCAACGACGATCCACACTGGCTGATTCTCGGCGTCGGCGCTTACATCAAGGAAACTGGCGACTGGGCAATTCTCGACGAGCCGGTTCAATTTGAAAACGAGGCCGGTTCCGAACAGCCGCTTTACGAGCATCTGCGCCGCAGTTTTAATTACACGCTCGAACGCCTCGGCCCGCACGGCCTGCCGCTCATCGGCCGCGCCGACTGGAACGATTGCCTGAACCTGAATTGTTTTTCCGACACGCCCGGCCAGTCGTTCCAGACCACGACGAACAAGGAAGGCAAGGTCGCCGAATCCGTTTTCATCGCCGGCCTGTTCGTGCTCGCGTCGAAAGAACTGGCGGCCATTGCCACCAAACGCGGTTTGGCCGATGAGGCGAAACATTATCTCGCCGCAGCCGCGAAGATGGAAAAAGTCATTTACCAACATGGCTGGGACGGCGAATGGTTTATCCGCGCCTACAATGATTTCGGCCAGCCCATCGGCTCGAAGGTCTGCAAGGAAGGCAAAATTTTCATCGAGTCGCAGGGCATGTGCATCATGGCCGGCGTCGGCTTGGAAGACGGCAAGGCGAAGCTCACGCTCGACTCCGTCAACCAGCACCTCGCCACCAAACACGGCATCGTGCTGCAACAGCCGGCGTTCACGAAGTATTACATTGAGATGGGCGAAATCTCGTCGTATCCGCCCGGCTACAAGGAAAACGCGGGCATTTTCTGCCACAACAATCCGTGGATCATCATCGCCGAAACCATGGTCGGCAATGGCAACCGCGCGTTTGATTATTACAAACGCATCAATCCTTCGGCGCGCGAAAACATCGGCGACCTGCACCGCTGCGAGCCTTACGTTTATGCGCAGATGATTGCGGGCAAGGACGCGCCGACGCATGGCGAGGCCAAGAACTCGTGGCTCACCGGCACGGCGGCGTGGAATTATTTCACCATCACGCAGTGGATTCTCGGCATCCGCACCGGCTTCGACGGCCTAGTGGTGGACCCGGTGATTCCGGCGAAGTGGAAAGGCTTTACCGTCACGCGCAAATTCCGTGGCAACACCTACGTCATCGAAGTCAAAAACCCGAACGGCCAGCAGCGCGGAGTAAAACGGCTGCTGGTGGACGGAAAAGAAGTCACCGGCAATGTTTTGCCGGTGCTGCCGCCGCAGGCCAAGCCCATCCGCGTCGAAGCGGTGCTGGAGGGTTGAACCGCTTTTGAAAACCAAAAATGAAGAGACTTAAATTCTTTGCCGCCGGTATTTTAATCTCGCTGATGGCGATGACCGGTCACGGCGCGGCGCTGTTTTCCGAACACGACAAGCAGGTGGACGCGCTGCTCGCGCAGATGACGCTCGATGAGAAAATCGGCCAGATGGTGCAGGTGGATTCCAGCGCGTTGAAAGACAACGTTACCGACGTGCAAAAGTATTTTCTCGGCTCCGTCTTGAGCGGCGGCGCTTCCGATCCGCCCAACGGCAACACGGTGCGGGACTGGCTGGACTTCGCCACGCAATTCCAAAAACCGGCGCTGCAAACGCGGCTGAAAATCCCGCTGATTTACGGCATTGATGCGGTTCACGGCCACAACAACATTGATGGCGCGGTGATTTTTCCGCACAACATCGGCCTCGGCGCGACGCACGATTCCAAGCTGGTCGAACGCGCCGGGCGCGTCACCGCCGAGGAGGTTGCCGGCACGGGCATCCGCTGGGCGTTCGCGCCGTGCGTCACCGTTCCGCAGGACGAGCGCTGGGGCCGCACCTACGAGGGATTCAGCGACAACGCGGCGCTGGTTTCGCAGCTTGGTGCCGCCGCGGTTCGCGGATTTCAGGGTAGCAAACTTTCCGCCGAGACAACCTCCGTGCTTGCCTGCGCGAAACATTTTGTCGGCGACGGCGGCACGACCAACGGCATTGACCAGGGCGACACCATTTGCGACGAGGCGATGTTGTGGAAATTATATCTGCCGCCGTATCAGGCGGCCATCGAGGCCGGCGTCGGTTCCATCATGGTTTCCTACAGCAGTTGGAACGGCGCGAAAATGCACGGCAATCAATATCTGCTCACCGACGTTTTGAAGGGCAGGCTCGGCTTCCGTGGGTTTCTGGTTTCCGACTGGGCGGCGATTGACCAGCTTTCACCCGATTACAAAAACGACATCGAGCAGTCCATCAACGCCGGGCTGGACATGATCATGATTCCCAGCGGCCCGGGCAAACCGCACAGCTATGTCGAATTTATCGAAGATTTGAAGCAGCTCGTCGCCGAGGGAAAGGTGATGCAATCGCGGATTGACGACGCGGTGCGCCGGATTCTGCGGATTAAATTCCAGCTTGGACTTTTTGACAACCCGGCGACGGACCCGAATCTCACCGCTGCCATCGGCTCGCCGGAACACCGCGCCGTCGCGCGCCAGGCGGTGCGCGAATCGCTTGTGCTGCTGAAAAATGAAAACCAGGTTTTGCCGCTCTCGAAGAAAATCAAGCATCTGGCCGTCGTCGGCGGGGCGGCGGACGATTTGGGAGTGCAATGCGGCGGCTGGACCATTGACTGGCAGGGCCGGCGCGGCAACGTGACGCACGGCGGCACCACGCTGCTCGCGGCCATCCGCCAGACGGTTTCGCCGGAAACGCAAGTGACATTTTCACCCGACGGCGGCAATCTTCAGGACGCGGATGCCGTCATCGTTGTGATTGGCGAGAATCCTTACGCCGAGGGCCGGGGCGACCGCACCAATCTGGATTTGCCGGCGGAAGACCTGGCTTTGGTTGCGAGAGCCAGGGCCGCGGGCAAGCCGGTCGTCACCATTTTATTTTCCGACCGTCCGCTGCTCTTGAATTCCGCGCTGGCGGACAGCGATGCGTTTGTCGCCGCGTGGCTGCCGGGCACCGAAGGGCAGGGGATGACGGACGTTTTGTTTGGCGACTTCCAATTCGCCGGCAAACTCCCGCGCGCCTGGCCGCGCAGCAACGATCACATCCGCACCGGTGACGCCGCTGAAAAACCGCTCTTCCCGTTCGGCTATGGTTTGAGCCGGTGAATCATTAAATTCCCGCCGTCCGGTAACGCGAAAAAGTGACCGTTGGACAAGACACACGACGCCGATGCCGGAAGGCCTCGGCGTTTTTCATTGAAACAGCGCTTCTCTGCTTTACATCGGGCCAGTCGGATTCTGTTTCGGCTTCGATTTTTTGGCTGGCTTGGGTTTGGTAACCGGAACCGGAACGAATATTTCGACTGGCGATGGGTTTTGATTTTTCTTGTGCAGGCGGTCGCTTAACCACTGCCGCTGCCAATGATTCATTCCAGAATGAAACGGGCTCATGGGTTATTCAGGTTGGATTTTTGGGAGCGAGCAAATCGTTTCCAGCGTTTCCATACTCACGGTGATGACCTGCCCGACGAGACGGACGATATATTCCTCGTCGTCCATCCGGTTCGGGTCGCTGGCAATGTTGCCCTTTTCGTCGCGGGTTACGCGGTATTGGTCTATCACCCATTCCAGCGCGCTGCGGTTGCCGAGTTTGTAGTCGAACACATCCGGCGGAATGCCCGCCAGCGTCAGAAAATCATTGTAGATGATGGCGGATTTGTCTTTCGTCAGCTTCATTGCCTCCACGCGCCAGTCGAGTTTGACCTCTTTGTTTTCCTGCCGCTGCAATTTGAATTCCTTGGCGGATTCATAATTGACGTGCAGCTCGGCGAGCTTCTTTCCGGCCTCGGCGAATTCGTGAAACAGTTTGGCGCTGGCTTTCGGATTGTGGTCGGGCTTGTAATTGCCCTGCATCGTCTCGACGGCGGCGAGCGGATAAAATTGTATCTGGGAGGGATGCCGTGTCGGCGTCCCATTTTTCGTCTTTTCGGATTTATGGGACGGCGACACGCCGTCCCTTCCTACGCCGACGAACGGGATGCGCGGCAAATCGCGTTTCAAATTCTCGGCGAAACGGGTGCGGTAGGCGGGATGATGCAGCACGGCATAGACGTAATGAAAAATGTCCGCCGCCGTGATGCCGTCGTCATCGTAGAAAATCTGGAACAACGTCCGCGCTTTGGGCGTGATGTTTTCCTGCTTGTGCTTGCCGTCTGCGGAATAGGTGAAACGAGGAAAACATTGGCCAGCTCGACCAGCAACCCCTGCATCAAAAATTAAATTACCGGCAAAAACCATAAAAGGAATTTGGCAGTGGTTTGAAGAATAAATGACTTGGTTTTCATCGCTGATATTTTTGGTCGGGAAGAACTCCAGCGTTCCTTCGCGATCCACCACAGGATTCTTTGTGTAAAGTTTTAGCCTTGTGAAAGGGCGGTAAATTGCATCTCGAATGCAGCGAGGGTTAAATGAAATCTCGACTTCGCGTTCTAATTTCAATTTCAAATCACGACTCCATTTGATTTTTGTGTAGCTGACAAAATTATCCACGTCCGCTGGTTTCCCCTTTTTCTGCCAGCGATTCAATTCGGCGTTGTAGTCGTCCGCAAATTGTTCAACCCGTTTGGCGAGCCGCTTCGCATCAAAATCATAAGCCACGCTGTCGCGGTTTGTGGAAACGCCAAGCGAGTAGTCGCGAAAAATAGCTGGCACGCTTGAGCCGGCTTTGGCCTCCTTGCTGCCGATGGGCAGGAAACTTTGAAATTCTTCGTCAGTGTCGTTGGTTATCCAGTTGCCGCGGTCATCCGGTTTGAGCTTTTTCCACTTTACGCCGCTGACGCTGCCTTTCTGGTCGAGGAAATCATATTTCTCCTCCTTGAGCCAATCCTGACCAATCGCATGGTAATAAATCGCACAGCGGCGCTTCTTGGTGTAATCCGAACTGCCGCGCCGGACAAAGATATTGATGCTCACGCCGACTTGAATGCCAAAAACATTGTGCGTGGTACCGGAAAGTTTCGGGTTCTTCCGCACGTTGCCGCCGAGGTCGAGGATATAAATCTCATCGAAATCCTTCGCCAACTCCTTGCGCATCCCGTCAAAAGTTTTCTCCGTGACAAAACTCCGTGACAAAACTGTTGTTGTTGACGAAGCAAACGATGCCACCGCCGGCCAACCTGTCCGTGGCGTAACGGATGGCCTTCACATAAGGATCAGCCAGCTTGCGCAACAATGTGGCATCCGAGGCTTCGCCATAGGTTGCGCTGACGCGCCGATCCAGTTCGGGATACTTGCGGTTTTTGTTGTTGTCGTTTTCATCGGCCTGCCCCGCGTTGTAAGGCGGATTGGCGATGATCACGCGAATGGGTGAATCTTTTTGCCGCTTGATGCGCTTGGTGTTTTCAGGATTAAATCCAATGGCCATTTCATCCTGTTCATGCTTCTCGTTAAACCCGTAATACGCCATTTTGCCGTTTATGGTTTGAAACGTGTCCACGAGGCAAATTCCCTCAAATGCTTCATATTTGCCGGTGGCCTCGTAGTAGGCGTGCTCGATGTTCATCGAGGCGACGTAATACGGCAGCAGCATGATTTCATTGCAGTGCAGTTCGTTGGCGTATTTGTGCGGCAGTGCTGACTTCAGGATGCCCCGGATGAGATTGACGATGTAGTTGCCCGTGCCTGTGAACGGGTCGAGGACGTGAACGTCGCGGTCGCTAATTGATTTGCCAAAATACTTTTTCAGCAAGCATTCGACGCTGGCGACCATGAAGTTGACGAGCGGTTGCGGCGTGTAGACGATGCCGTGCGTGTCGGCCACTTTCACGCAAAAGCCCTGAAAGAACCGCTCATAAACGGTGTTGAGGAAGGTCTGCTTTTCGTGAAAGTCGGTGATGGTGGCGGCTGCGTTTTCAATCGCGCCGTAGAAATGCTCCAGGCTCTTGCTGAAATCGTCGCGGCTGAAGGAGCGGGAATTGAGCGCGGCGATGACCTTTTCAATCTCCAGCGCGATGACGTTGCGTTGCATGAAATCCGCCACGTCAAAAATTTTGCGGAAGATGCGCTCGGTCAGGATATGCTGGACGATCATTTCCTCGACGGCCTCGATGGAGATGTTCGGATTGAGCGAACCCCGGCAGAGCGAGGCAAAATCATCAAAGGCGGCGATGAATTTCTTGTTGGTCTGGCGCTCGGTCTCAATGAGATTTTTCAGGCTCGCGCCGATCTGTGGGACTTTGTCTTTGAATTCCTCGACGGCCTTTTCCCATTCCACGATTGCCGGCGGGGCAAATTCCAGAAACAGAGTGAGGATTTTGACGAGGTTGTCGGCCACCTTCAAGTCGGCCTCGAAATGCCGTTCGCCGTTCTGATAAAGCACGGCGCGGTCTGGCTGCCAGAAAAGAATGTTCTGCTTGGGATAGCCGATGGAAAACTTGTGTTTGATTTCCTTTTCCAGATCGTCGTCTGAATCCTTGGCTTCCCAGAGGCCCCGGACCAAAGTGGGGATGTTGCCCACACAGGTGAAAACCGCGCCGTCGGCGGAAACATCAGCCTGGCCTTTGCGTTTGATGCGATATTCGGGAACGAGTTTCCAATCGAACTGGCGGGCGCAATGTTCGAGCAATTCCTGAAAGGCGGAGCGAACGGCGGTTTCGTGTTTGACGCCGAGCTTGGCGAATTTGGCCAGCGAGTCGTAGTAGGCACTTACCGCTTTGTGCGTGGGTTTGAGGGTCAGGCTCGGCATGGCGGGAGTTTGCGCCGGAAAATAGGCGGCGTCAATTCCAGGCTATTCTGCAATCGGCTACGAACCTGACGCCGCCGGTCGTCTGGCAGCCCATCTTCACCAACTACGGGACACGAACGGCAACTGGAGTTTTACCATCCCGGATTTGTCGGGATTTCCCGCCGGCTTTTACCGCGCCGGCGCGCAGTGATTACTTTTAAGAAGCAGCAGCCGACGTGAGCAGGCTCTGTATAATTTCCGATTTCCGATTATGAAGTCAGAGCCTCGTCACCCCGGCTGCCACATGGCTTCGCGGCAAAAAGCCATTGGAAGTTTTGCAAATTTCATGCTGGAAAATTTTCGCCGCATTCCCATAATCCGCTTCAAATGAAAATCGCATCTTCCATTCGCAGGCTTTTGAACATCGCCATCATTCCGGTCGCCGCACTTGTTTTGACGGCCGCCGGAATCAATTTTGCCGGCGCTCAAAACACCACCAACGCAGTTACGACGACGGGCAATGCGGTTGACGTGTCGCAATTTCCAAGCCTTGACCGATTGCCGGGCAAGGTGCCGTCTCATGTTTGGAACGGGCTGGCGGGCGTGTGGTCGCGCGATCATGCGCGCTGGGCGGCGACCGCGACCAATGACGCCGGGGCGGTGGTGTTTCTGGGCGACTCCATCACCGAAGGCTGGCGGACGCTCGCGACGGATTTTCCGAACTTGAAGGTGGCCAACCGCGGCATCGGCGGCGACATCACGAGCGGCGTGCTTTACCGGCTCAAGGCGGATGTGTTGAGCCTGAATCCCCCGGCCATCGTGCTGCTGATTGGCACGAACGATGTCGGGGATGGCGCGGACGCGGAGGATGTGGCGGCGAACATCCGGCTCATTTTGCAGGCCATCAAGGATTTCAATCCCAACCTGAAGGTCATCGTTTGCAAAATCATGCCCAGAAGCGAACGCGACGGCCCGATTTACGCGGAGAAGATTCAGAAGGCCAATTCCCTCGTGGAGCAGTTTGTCAAAGGCGAGCCGAACTTTGCCATTTGCGACACCTGGGGAATCTTCGCGGATGCGCAGGGCAATCCAAACCCGGCGGATTTCAACACGGACCATCTTCACCTGAACGCGGCTGGTTACGCGGTGTGGAAAACGGCGCTTGACCCGGTGATTGCGAAGCTGATTCCGGGCGCTGACAAGGCGAAATAAGATTTCCGCCCGGCGGGAATTTCCATCGGTCGGAAATGAAAACCGGTCATCGTCCCGGCCCGAAGGTTGTGCCAATTCAAACTTGCCGAAGCGGTTCGGGCTTGATAATCGGCCCCGTTGGAATCCAATCTGGAGCGTGGCTGACACCATTCAACCGCCGGACGGCCCGCAAACCGCGCGAACAGCCGGGTCTGCCGGGAGCAAGTCGCTGACCGGCCCGCTTTTTGCGCTGCGGGCGGCGGATGTGCAGCTTTACCGCATCTGCGATGATTTGAGCGGGCTGCTCATCTTTCCGATGCTGGTTTTTGGTCCGTGGGCGTTTGGCACGACCGATCCGTGGTCCATCTGGATCATGAACATCGCGGGCTACGCGCTGGGGATTTTGCTGTTCGCAAAAATTTTCATCCGCAAATCAAAAGGATACACGGCGCTGCGCTGGGAAAATTATTCGATTCATTCCGCCACGAAAACCCGCCACCGGCATCCGCTGGCGCGTTTGCTGACGCGGAGCCTGGCGGGATTGACGCTGGCGGTTCTTGCCTTTTGCTTGGTGAGCGCCTTGAACGCGCGTTCCAGTTACAATTCCGACACGCGCCTGTTTGAATACCACCGCTGTCTTGCCTGGCTGCCGCACAGCCTGGACAGCCACCGCTCCTGGTTCGCGTTCTGGACTTATCTCGGACTGGCCGCTTCGTTCTGGGCGGTTCGCGACTGGCTGCTGGGCATGACTCCCGCCGAGGAACGCGCCATCCGCAATTCCGAATTTGCCGGTCACCATTCGTCATTCGCAATTACCGGCCGGCTGCGGCAATTGCTCTGGCTGCTTTGCATCAACGGCGCGCTGCTGGGCATGGAATGCATCGTCCAGCGCGCGAGCGGCTCCAGCAAATTGTTGTTTCTGATCCAGCCGCTGGTGAATCCGGAAGGCGAAAGCCAGTTCGGGCCGTATCATTATCGTTCCAACGCCGCCCAATACTTCAATCTGCTCTGGCCGGTGTGCCTCGGGTTCTGGTGGTCGCTGTTGCGCGCCGGCGGATTGCGATTCAAATTGCATCACGTGTTGCTGCTTTGCGCCGCCATCATGGCCGCCTGTCCGATTATTTCCACCAGCCGCGAAGGCGCGCTGGTCGCGGCCGGCATGCTCGTCCTGGCGGTGATTTTCCTGGCGGTGTTCGGAATTCCGAAATCGTCCTTTGCAATGCTGGGGTTTTTCCTTGTCCTGGCGTTGGCATTGGGCTGGTATTTCGGATGGAGTTCGCTGGAGCCGCGCATGGAACAAATCGGCGAAGGCTACAACTATCGCGAAGCAATGTATGACGCCGCAAAGCCGATGGCCGCCGATTATCCGATCTACGGCACCGGGCCGGGAACCTTCGCGACGGTTTTTCAACTCTACCTCGTTTCCCCCTCGACTTACTGGCCGGAACAGTTGCACAACGACTGGCTCGAAACCCGCATCACGTTTGGCTGGGCGGGAACGGCGCTGCTGCTCGCGGCGCTGGCGTGCGTGGCCTTGCGCTGGTTTGTGCCGGGCGGAATTCGCGGCGGACGGCGGTTTGTGGTTTTGATCTGGCTGGCGCTGGCGGGATGCCTGCTTGAGGCGCGGTTTGATTTTCCATTCCAGATTCACTCCATTCTTTTTCTGTTTCTGGTGTTCTGCGCGGTGCTTTTCAGCGTGAGCCGCAGGCCGGGGTCTTCACGGCGCTGAACCGCCCATAAGTCGGCGGATGGAAGATGGGAGACGGCAGTTGGGATTTTGTGTTCGATGCGTTTTCCCAACTCCCGTCTTCTATCTGCCATCTCCTTTGAATATCGCCGCGCGTTCGTCGCCTTCCTTGACGAGGAAATGCCGCGGCAGTTCAATCATGGTCTGCCGCCCCAGAAATTCCATCAGCACCGCGATGCGCTCGCGGCCCGGCATGACGCGCGTGACGATGGCGCGCAGGCCGCGCATCGCGCCCCCGGTGATTTCCACCTCGTCGCCGGGATTGAAATTTTCCGGGATGGTGCGCGGCTCGTCCGCGCCGATGGCCTGTTGCAATTCGCGGATGACGGATTCGGGAATGGCGGGCCAGCGTTCGCCAAAATGCACCACGCCGCGCACGCCGCGGGAGTGTTGCACCAGGCGCAGGGAAGACTGCCAGTCAAACCGCGAAAACAAATAGCCGGGGAACAGCGCCTCCGTCACCCAGACTGTTCCCTGCCGCGTGGCGCGTTTGAAGCGGACGCGAGGCAGGAAGACCTCGACGGCGCTGTTTTGCCGGAGATGCGCCGCCGCGATGTGCTCGTGCTTGGGCTGCGACTTGAGGCAGAACCACAACGCGCCGGCGCCGGCCGGGGGCGCGGGCGTTGGATTTTCGTTTTCGGCCACAGATGTCTTCGGAAATTAAATCCGGTCGTGAGGATGCCTCACTTGGCCGGTTTGGACGGCTTGGCCTTGTCGGTTTTGTAATAATCCCGGTAGCGGTAGTAGGAGTAATAATCGCTGGCGGTGGCGCGCACGGAATTGAACACCAGGCCGAGCACGCGCGATTTGCGCTGATAAAGCATGTCGAGCGCGGCGCGGGCGACCCGGGCCGAGGTGTGTTCGGCGCGAATCACGAAAATCACGCCGTCCACGCGCGGCGCCAGGCTGGTCACGTCGTCCGCCGCCATCACCGGCGCGGTGTCAATCAGGACGTAATCGTAATCCTTGTTGGCTTCCAGCAGGAATTTTTCCATGACCGGGCCGATGAAAAATTCGCTGGAGCGTTGCGTGGTCGCGCCGCGCGGCATCAACCACAGATTGGCCACCGGCGTTTCCTTGACGACTGTGCGCCAATCCACCCCCTGCAGCAGCACTTCGGACAGTCCGGTCTCGGCCTCGATGTTGAACCGCCCGGCCAGGTTGCCCTTGCGCAGGTCGGCGTCCACCAGCAACACCCGCGCGCCGCCCATGGCCAGCATGATGGACAAATTTGCCGCCGTGAGCGATTTGCCGTCGTTGGGCACGGAGCTGGTGACTAGCAGCGTGTGCGGGCGCGTGCCGGTCTGCGCCATGTAGAGCAGGGACGACCGCAGATTGCGATACGACTCGATGAACGGATGCCGCTGGTCGTCCGCCTGCACAAACGGCAGAATCCCGCCGCGCGGCGGTTTGCGCTCGCGCGGAACCTGGCCGAGCACCTCCTCGTCAAACAATTCCTCCAATTCCGTAAAGCTGTTCAGCCGGTCATCCAGCCGGTCCAGCAGCAGCAGCAACACCAGCCCCAGAACCAGTCCCACCGCGCCCGCAATTGTCATTCCCTTCACCTCCAGCGTCTTGTCCGGAATCGCATCGCTCGCCGGTTCATAAACGGTGACCGTCTCCGGGCTGATGTCCTTGCCGACATCCAGCGTTTCCAGCGTGGCCAGCAGCGAATCGTAAAGCGACTGCACCCGGTCCGACTTGGCCTTGAGCCGCGCGTATTGCGCGCTCTTGCGCGAGAGTTCCAGATTTTCCACGCCCCATAATTTCGTCTGATTGTTGAGATTCGTGATTTGCAACGCCATCGCGCTCTTCTTGGCGTCCAACTGCTCCACACTCTGATCCCGGTAAATGTCCAGCATCTGGCCCAACTGCTCCAGCTCCCGGCTCAACACCACCATCTGCGGATGCTTCGGCTTGAGAAATTCCCCATACCGCGCCTCCTGCGCCTTCAACAGCAAAATCTGCTGCTTGATCGTCAGATACTCCATGCCCACCGTGCTCGGCGCAAACAAACCCGACTGTTCCGCCAGGCCCGCGTTCACCAGCAACCCGCTCGTCTGCCCCGCGCCCAGTTCCGAATTCTGAACTCCGAATGACGGAGCGCCCAGCGCCGGTGTCCCGCCCTGCTCCAGCAGCAAACTCTGATCGAGTGTCATCGTCTGCAACAAATCATATTCCGACTGCGCCGTCGCCGTCTCCTGATACAACGCCACCAGATAACTCCCCACACCGCTCGCCTCCTGCAACAACGCCGCGTCGTTCGTCTCCAGAAACGACTGCATCTCGTCGTCGCATTTCTGCAACTGCGGCTCCAGCCGCAACATCTGGTCCGTCAACCCCGCTATCGTTGTGGATGACGTCCGCTCCGCCATCTCCTTTTTCAAATTGATGTATTCCTCCATGCACGCCTGCAAATACACCTTCGCATACTCCGGATTCCCGCACGTCGCCTTTAGCACAAAAATCGTTGTCCGCGGCTGCACGCCCACCTCCAGCAACACCCGCTGCGCCACCAGACCCGGATTCTGGCTCGCCACCCGCTCATGCGCCCGTTGTTGCACCTCCGTTCCCTGCATCAATGCCTGCTGCGTGCCCACAAAATTGTTCAAATCCTCCGAGTAAAGCGAGCCTTGCTGGATGTTCAGCCTCATGCTCACGATCATCGAACCCGACGACACATAACTCGGCGGCTCAACCCGCACATAGGCCACCATCCCCGCCAGCGCCAGCCCCAGGCACAACACCGGCACCCACCAGCGCCGCCGGAACAAATTGCGATACCGGTGCATCCGCGAAAAAAACCGCGCCGTCCACGCGGAGCGATCCTGTGACGTCAAACCTTGTTCTTCATTCATGGCAGTTCGTGGGGAAATTCGGTCAATAAGCCGTTCAGAAATTGATCAGGCGCGAGGGGACAATTATCAGGTCGCCCGGCTGCAACACGATGTCCTTTTCCGTCTTCCCCTCGTTCAAAATTTGTTCCATGTCCAGCGTGATGGGCTGCTCCGGCTTGCCCGCCTCCGTCCCGGTTCCGCTCCTGATCACTTTCACTTTCCGCTGATTCGCAAAATCCGCAAATCCGCCCGCCCGCATGATGGCCTGCCCCACCGTCAAATTTTCGTTCACCAGCACGTCCAGCGCGCCCTGGTTGCGCACCTGTCCCCACACATACACCCGGCCCAGCACCGGACTGGCCACCTGCATGCTGATCACCACCGTCGCCTGCTTGTAATAATCCTTTTCCAGCGACGCCTTGATTTCCTCCGCAAGCACCTTGCACGTCTTCCCCACCGCCATCACCCGCCCAATATACGGCACCTCCAGCTCGCCGGAATCCTGCACCACCAATGACTTCGGCTCGTTTTGAAAATCCCACACCTCGTCCTCCGTGATTTGGAAGCTCACCGTGTCGCCCACCCGCAGCTTGTAGCTCTCGTCCGGCACAAATCCGTTCATCAACCCCGGCGCACCCGGCGCGCGCCCGGCGGCATTCGGATTTGAAACGACGGGAACCGGATTTGGGTTTGCGCCCGCCGGCATGCCGGGCAGGGTGGATGGCAGTTGCAACTGCGCCGCCGCGGTGAATGCGGCGCTGACCGCGAGCAATATCAACAATCTTCGCATAATTTATTTATGATTTATGACTGAAGATTGCGGCGGCGGCCATGCGCGGTTGCCCAAATCGCAAATCGTGAATCATAAATGCAGGGGCATTATTCAGAATTGATATGTGAAGTTCAAGCTCACAATGTTGGCGGTGTAATTCAGGCTGCTCTGGCTGGAGCTTTCGCGGACGAACTGCCAGCCCAGGCTGCCGGCGAGTTTTTGGGTGATGGGGCGGCTGATGTTGATGCCCGCGCCAATCTGGTCGTAATCCCCCGCGCCGCCAAGCGCGTAGAGCCGGGACCCCTTTTGCCACCAGAGCGGCGTGCTCAATTGATATTTCCTGAACAGGTTCCAGGCCGGGTTCAGCCGCGCGAAGTAATAATTGTAGGGCTGCCCGTAAAAGGACGATTCCGTGCTCTCGCCGGCGGAAAGGCTGTAATTGAGAAACTGGTTGACGCGATGGGTCAAGGATAATTGAAAATAAAGATTAGCGGCGTTGTTCAGGTTGGTGAACGCGCCGGTGGCGGACGGCGCGTAGATGGTGTAGCCGGCGTCGAGCTGGCCGCTGATGTATTGGCTGATTTGCGCCTTGCAGAACACGCCGGCGTTCCACTGCGTGGCGTCCGGCTGGTTGAGCGTGTTTTGCGCCTGGCTGTAACTGATCAACCCGACTCCGCCCTCCACGCCGGCGGTGATTTGCGGGAGGAAATGCAGGCCGGCGGTCAGGAAAAAATTTTCGGACGTGGTGTCGGGCACCTGCTGGCTGGAGCCGATCGAGATGTCGTTGGCGTGGTCGTAGCCGAGTTGGGCGGCGAGCTTGTTCAGGTCCCAGAGCGTGCTCGCGCCGGCGGTGTTTTCCAGTTGGGCATAATCGCCGTTGCCGCCCGCGGTGGGATTCTGATAGGCGTTTTCCGTGATGGAAATCCGGTCGTGCAGGTTGATCACGCAGTCGCCGGCGTAAATGTTGAACGAAAGCCCCGAGCCGGGATCCACGTAGAACTGGTTCCATCGGGAATAAATCGCGTGGAAGGAATAGCCCGCGCCCAGCGTAACGTCCAGGCTGTTCCATTTCGTGATTGGCCAGTGCGTCTGGGTGTTCAGGTTGGGACGGACGATGAAATCACCCTCGCGGTTCTGCGACTGCAGGTTGATGTTGTCATCATAATCGAATCCCAGTCCCGAAGAAAATCTCCACGCCACCGGCCCCCAAAGCAGGTTGTAATAGCCGATGGTGCTTTCCGCCTGCTGCTGGCTCTCCGCCGCCAGACTGCCGGCCAGCGACATTCGCAGCGCCTCCTGGCTGCGCGCTGGTCCTGCGAAAATCAACAGGCACGCCGCAGCTATCATTGATGGGAAAATGCTGGCCGGACGGCATGTCATGGAGATGCGCCTGCTCACTGGCTCTTTCGGGAAGCAAAACTCAAGTTGGCTTTCAAGTGGTGCATTTGGAGGGTGCATGATGCCGCTTGCCGTCTTGATTGTAAATGAATTTCTGGTGACAAACCGGTTGCAATCGGCCTCCATTGCCGGCGATTTTGCTGTTGTTTTTTTGTTGACTTGGCGGATTGCAAAGCATAGGCTTGCTGGCGTAGTGAGTTCGGGAAGCTCTATCAAGCTATGAAAACTTTGAAAATGTTGAGTTTGGTGATGACCGCCGCCTTGATGGCGACGGTGAAACTTCAAGCCGGCGACACTCCCGCTGCCAATCCGTTTTTTGCCGCATTGAGCACCGTCAGCCCGGCTGAACTGCCGGCCAAGTCCGCTGATTTGGTGTCGCAAGCCGATTCAAAAAATCGTGTTGAGACGACCGCCAGTGTGGTGAAGGCGGCGGTGGGATTGAATCCGGCCGCTGCTGCGGCGATTGTGGGCACCATCGCCCAGTCAACGCCGGAAATGGCCTCGGTGGCCGCCGCCACAGCGGTGGCGCTGATGCCCGAACAGGCCGTTGCCATTGCGCGCGCTGCCGCGGCTGCCGCGCCATCCGAAGCCGGCAAGATTGTCGAGGCCGTTTGCCGCGTGGTTCCCAATGCCTACAAAGAGGTGGCCAATGCCGTGGCCGGGGTGGCGCCCGGCGCGGGCAGGGAGATTCTGGCCGGCATTTACGCCGCCATCCCCACGCTCAAGGTTCCCATCAATGACATTCTGGCCAGTTACAACGGCGGCAATCCTCCGGTGGGCGACGTGTTGGGCCAGCTTGCGTCGGCACCCACGGCGACCGCAAATGGTCTTCCTGTTGCAATGGCGCACGCACCCGGTTTGGGTGGCGTTCCCATGGCAATCACGCCCGCCGTGACTTTCAAGCCGCCCTATGTTCCGATTCCAACTTCCCCGGTGAATTATTCGAGCGGTTCCAGTGGCCAGGTGCCGCCAGGTGGGCGCCCCTATAATCCGCCACCACCGCCGTGAGCCAGCATGTTGTTATTTCAGCCCGTCTTTGATCGAAGGCGGGTTTTTTATTTGGCTTCCCGCGGATCGCGTCCAAACAAAAACTTGCCCCGGTCGTCAAGGCAAAGTATCTTTACAATCAGGAAAGCTGGATGCGGAGCGTCTTTCAATTTCTGTTTTGTCCGGTGTGCCAAGGCGGACGGCTGCCGGCAACGCTGATGGTTTTTGCTTTTCTGTTCCAAGTCGGCCCGGTCCGCGGCGACAACACGTTCACGGTTACCAACACGGCTGACAGCGGGCCGGGCACGTTGCGCTGGGCCATCACCAATGCGAACGCCAGTCCCGGGGGGGTGAATTTCATCTATTTTAATATCACCAACGGCGCCGCGCCTCACACCATCAGCTTGTCAAGCGCGCTCCCGCTCGTGACCAATTCATGGACCATCATTGACGCCACCACGCAGCCGGATTATTCGGGAACGCCGTCGGTGGAATTGAACGGAACCGGCGTTGCCTCGGGCGGTGTGGGTCTGCAGTTGAACTCCGCGTTCAACACCGTGGCCGGACTGGCCATCAACCGGTTTCCCGCGCAGGGCATTGTCTTGAACGGCGTGTCGAATGTTGTCCAGGCCGATTTCATCGGCACGGACACGACCGGCGCCATCGCGCACGGCAACGGCAGTTTCGGCATCTGGGTGGGAAGTTCGGGCAACAGGATTGGAGGAAGCAAGGCCGCAAGCTTGAATGTGATTTCCGGCAACAATGACAACGGCATTTACATGAACGGCAGCAGCAATGTGGTGCAGGGCAATTGCATCGGCCTCAACGCCGCCGGCGCTGGCGCGTTGAGCAACCGTTACAGCGGAATCATGATTTACGGCGGCAGCGGAAACCTGGTTGGCGGTCCCGGCGGCGCCCGCAACTTCATCTCCGGCAACGGCGGCAGCGGCATTTTCCTGGACAACGCGGCTGCCGGCCGGAATGTCATTTCAAACAATTACATCGGCACCGATGTTTCCGGCGAGCTTGTCATCAGCAACACGGCCGACGGAATCACCGTGAGCGGCGCGCCGTCGAACGCCTTTCTCGGCAACGTCATTTCCGGCAACGGAACCAATGGCGTCTTTTTGTCCGGCGCGGGCGCTGTCGGCAACATTGTCGCGGGAAATTTCATCGGCACGGACGCCGCGGGCAAACTGGCCCTGGGCAACCACAACGCCGGCGTGACCATCACCGGCAGTGGAAATGTCGTTGGCAACAGCAATGTGATTTCCGGCAACCTGCACGACGGAATTTTTCTGATTGGCGGTGCCGGCGGGAATTTGGTTCAAGGCAATCTCATCGGCCTGTCCGCCGCCGGCACCAGCGCGCTGGCCAACGGCGGCAACGGGATTGAAATCAGCGGCGCTTCGTCGAACACCATCGGCGGCGCGGTCGCGTCCGCGCGCAATGTGATTTCCGGCAACACTTTCAACGGCGTGCTTGTTTTGATGGTCACCGACGTCTCGAACACCGTTTGCGGCAATTACATCGGCACCGATGTCACAGGCAAAAAATCCGTGGCCAACCTCCTTGCTGGCGTCCAGGTCCAGGGCTGCTCAAACGTCGTCGGCGGCGTGGGAAGCGGCAATGTGATTTCCGGCAACGGCCAGGAGGGGATTTACCTGGTGGGAAGCAATGGCAATGTGGCCGGCAACGTCATTCAAGGCAATCTCATCGGACTGGATGCGACCGGCACGAACAGTTTGGGCAACGGCAACGCGGGCATCGGTGTTTCCAGTGCCGCTGCCAGCCAGATTGGCGGCGCTGTTTCCGGCTCGCGCAATGTGATTTCCGCCAACGGCAACAATGGCATGTTTTTGATCGGGACCGGCACCGCCGGCAACGTCATTCAGGGCAACTACATTGGCACTGACCAGACCGGCAGCCTGCCCCGCAGCAATGTTCAGGACGGCATTGTTCTTCAGAATGTCAGCGGCAATCAGATTGGCGGTTCCGCATCGGGCGCGGGAAATCTCATTTCCGGCAACAACGCCAATGCCACCACCAGTGGAAATTACGGCATCAATCTTACCAACGCGGCATGGAACGTCATTCAAGGAAATTGCATCGGAACGGACGCGACCGGCACATTGAATCTTAGCAATTCTTGGAGTGGCATTTACATGCAAAACGCGAACAGCAACCAGATTGGCGGCGGCGTTGCCGGCGCCGGAAATCTGATTTCGGGCAACGGGCGGGATGGCATCTACATGACCAACGCCGCATGGAACATCATCCAGGGAAATTTCATCGGCACCAGGGCGGATGGCACAAACGCCCTGGGCAATGTTTATCACGGCATTGACATTTACACGGGTTCAACGAACAACGCGATTGGCGGCACGGCGGCGGGTGCCGGCAACCACATCGCCTTCGCCCAGACACCGCTTTACTCCGGCGTGCGGGTCCGCAACGGCAGCCTGAACAATTTGATCAGCGGCAATTCCATTTTCAGCAACGCCGAGTTGGGAATTGATCTGGGCACTTACGGTGTGACGGCCAATGTGGATTGCGAAAGTGGCATTGCGCCTGGCACAGCCAACGCGGGGCAGAATTATCCGGTCTTGTCGAATGTCTATTGCGGCACGGTAACGCTGATTCGCGGCATGTTGGACAGCGGCAAGGGCAAAACTTACACGCTCCAGTTTTTTTCAAATCCATCCGGCAACGCGCTGGGCTACGGCGAGGGGCGGGTTTTTCTGGGCCAGACGAATGTGACCCTGTCCGCGACAATGTGCTCGTCCAACTTCACCGTGTTGCTGCCGGTTTCCATCCCGGCGGGCTGGGTGGTCACCGC
Source organism: uncultured Bifidobacteriaceae bacterium (assembly GCA_964475285.1). Taxonomy (GTDB): domain Bacteria; phylum Verrucomicrobiota; class Verrucomicrobiia; order Limisphaerales; family UBA11358; genus UBA11358. The sequence goes on from CAYYWB010000016.1 coordinate 20,202, forward strand.
CACCGCGACCGACCCGGCAAACAACACCTCTGAATTTTCGGCGTGGGTTCCCGTGGTGATTGTTCCCCAATTGCTGTCGAGCGCGGTCAGCCCGGCCGGCCAGCAGTTCTCCATGTCGTGGACCAACAACGGCGGCAATTATGTTTTGCAGCAGACATTCAGCCTCAACCCGCCGCAGGTGTGGACCACCGTCACCAACGCGCCCCAGCTCGCCGGCGGGTTCTTTGTGGTGACACTGTCCGCCACCAACGGAGACGCCTTTTACCGGCTGCAGGTGCAGTGAGCAACTGACGCTTCGTGGTGGCCGGGGTGACGGAGGCTCAAATCCCAATCCTGTCCATCCGTGGGTAAATATGGAGTTTTGCCCTTGCGTTCTTTGCGTCCTGGCGGGGGTCGCTTTTCCAATTTGAGCGTTTTCAAGTTTGAGGCGTGATCCAAAAAAAAAGCCGGCTTGCGCCGGCTCTTACCATGAATTGTTTGAAGCTGGATTTACCCGCGCCGCTGCCGGCGACGCATGACTGTCAGCATCGCCGCCCCAAACGCACCCAGACAAAGGACGGTTGGCTCGGGCGTGGGTGATGGGCTGCCATCGAATTCCGCGCCGAAGGCGACTTGGGAGGCGCCGGGCACGTTGTTCGTCAGCAATTCCCAATTGCCGGAAAGGTCATACCAGTAATCCCCGTAGTTTGTTCCAACCGATGGCGGCTCGAAAACGGGCAGGTCCACCGTGTTGCCATCCAAACCCGAAAACGTGATGGTGAACGTGAAGTTCGTGGGCAGAATGAGGTTTGAATCCAACGGCGTGCCGCCTGCCATCGGGAATTCCAAATCCGACAATGCAAAATTCGCCACCAGCGCATTCGTATTCCCGCCCGAGACACTTAATGGATTTGGAAAAGGCTCCGGCCCGCTGTCATAAAGAAGTGTTCCCGGTGTGGCATATCCATTGAACAGCGTCGCGCTGTCGTTCGCATAAATTCTGACATCGGCCGTGACAGACCAGGCGACATTGTTCGGGCTTGAATATTCAAACGAAAAATTGGTCAGATATTCGGATGGCAACAAGGGATTCAGCCAGACTTGTTCCCCGATCTGCTGGCTGTCCGGAAAAATCAAGCTGTAACCCAAATCCGTGGAGGTGTTCTGGTATAGCACATCGCCCTTTACGCCGACACCGCCTGCCAGAACGAATCCCATGACCGCCATCGCCGCCCTCAAAAAAGGTCTTTTCATATTCGATGTCCTGAACTGATTGTGGTTGCGCCACAGTGCCATACAACACAGTGTGGCACCCCAACACCAGTCACTTTACCGAAAGCCGCGTTCTTGTCAATATGTTTTTTTCACAAATTTTGGGATTATCCAGATGACAAATCTCCTGGCAGCGCGTGTCACTCCGTGCGCGCCTTCGGACGAAAACAGCTAAACCTGAATCCCGAACTTGAACACCGCGGATGCCCGGTAGGGACAGCGCGCTGCGCTGTCCCCGCCCGCGCGGAACGGGCGGAACAAATCGGCAAGGGGTTGTGCGCTGCAACATTCGTTCCGTCGCCTGACGCTGTGCTTGGCGACGGGGACGGCGCAGCGCGCCATCCCTGCCAGTTGGTCCAAAATTGTTCCTCATCTGGATGTTTCCTTAAATTTTCCCATCGCGCCGGAATTTGACGCCGGAATTTGATTGCCATCGCGGAATGACGCCGCAATACTGGAGTCCCTTGTCAGGAAGAAGTATCGCTATGGACTATCAGCGGCTTTTGTTGGGCATGAGCGGTTTGCTGGGGGCTGGAGTTGGCGCTGCCGTGATCGCGCTGATTCTGCGGTTGCGGAGGCGCGTGGATTTGCCCCGCCGCGACGCCGAGATGCATCACGCCGGCGGGATTCAAAAATCGCGTCTGGGTGGCGTGGCCCTGGCCGCGGCCTTCGTGTTGGTTGTAATTTTTTTCAAGGCGGCGACCGGCTGGCGGTCCCAGTCCGACCCAACGGTGAACTGGTTGAGCTGGAAAATCATGGCGGCGGGTCTGGCCATGTTCGGGCTTGGTTTGTGGGACGACCTTGTCCCGCTCGGGGCCTGGCGCAAGCTCATCGGCCAGTTGGCCATCGCCACCGGCGCCTGGTTTCTGGGAATCGGAATCCATAAATTCCAGATTCCCTTCACCGGCCACATCATTGATCTGGGATTTTTGTCCTGTCTGGTCACCGTGTTCTGGCTCGTGGCCCTGACCAATCTCATCAACCTCATTGACGGCGTGGACGGCTTGGCGGGCGGCATCTGCCTGATGTTGATGATTCTGCTGGTTTATGTGGGCGGCACGGTTGGCCCCACGTCCTACATCGCCGCCGGGATGGCGGGCGCGCTCCTAAGTTTTTTGTGGTTCAACTTTCCCCCCGCGCGCATTTACATGGGCGACGGCGGCGCGTATTTCCTCGGCTTCCTCGTCGGCTGCCTCACGATTTCCAGCTCCCAAAAAGGCACGGTCTTTGCCGCGCTCACCGCCCCGTTGTTTGTCCTGGCCCTGCCGATTTTGGACACCGCGCTCGCCATTTTGCGGCGTGGATTGCACGGGCTGCCCCTGTTTCGCGCCGACCGCGGCCACATTCATCATCGCCTGCTGGAAACCGGCATGTCCCGGCGGCGGGTGGTCCTGGTGGCTTACGGCTTCACCGCGATTTTTCTCGCGCTGGGTTTTACGGCTTTCTGGTGGCACGGAGAGCATCTGGCCGTCCTTCTGGGTCTTGGCATGTTGGTCATCCTGCTCGCGGCGGGCCAGATGAATTTCAGCCGCGAATGGTTTGCCGTCGGCCGCATCCTCGGCAATTCCATGACCGTCCGCTCCGAAATCCAGTATGCCCTCGCCCAGACCCGCTGGCTCGTCATGGAAGGCGCGCGTTCCCCGAGCATCGCCGCCCTGTGCGAGGACACCGTCTTCATCGCCCGCAAACTCGGCTTTGACACCGTGCGCATCCGGCTGGAGGACAGCGAGCGGTCATGGCTCACGCCCGCCGCCGGGGCGAACCAGCTCTGCCTTTTCCACCACCCGCTGCCCGGACACGCCGGTTGCTTCATCGAACTGGGCGTGGCCTGTCCCAAGGCCGGCGCGGGCGCGGGCCGCGGAGACACAACAAAAATCGAGCGGTCAAAAACGCGGACAAAATCCTGTTCAACCTGCCGGATGAACGGAAACGAAACCCCGCCCGCCGCATTTATCAAAAAAGAATTCAGCATCGTGAGCGAACTGCTGGCCGAGGGCTGGGCCGGGGCGATTGCCGCCGGGAAGAAGCAGAAACAACTGCCGGTGCGTTTTGACGGGCTGAAAACTCCGTCCCCCGAAACGCCGCCGGAGGAAATACCCCGTGCGCTGCCCGAAACCGTCTGATTCCCGCGAACCCTCTCGCAAAGCCGCAAAGGCGCGAAGCATGGAAGGCCTGTCCGGGTGCGCACAAGGTCGTTGCCACCGGTTCGTGTGTTTGGTGTATTTCGTGGTTGTTTCAGCATTTCAGGTTTCAGCGTTTCAGCCTTTGATTGTATGTCAATCCGTGGTTGAAATGAGTTTTCCCTTTGCGTTCTTGGCGTCTTGGCGAGAAACACTTTTCCCGTGAATTCTCTCGCAAAGCCGCAAAAGCGCAAAGCATGGAAGGCCTGTCCGGACACGCACAAGGTCGTTGCCGCCGGTTCGTGTGTTTGGTGTATTTCGTGGTTGTTTCAGCCTTTCAGTTTTTCAGTTTTTTCGTTTTCGCGCCTATGCGGGAGCCACTTTTTCCATTGAAACCCGCCGCCGGAATTCGGGTAGCAATCAGACTTTAATT